>JBGSJD010000076.1:0-4862 GCA_041742195.1 Hyphomicrobiaceae bacterium | reverse complement strand
CGGCAGGCGCCACGGCCTGCGGCCGTTCACCAGCCAAGAGGTCTGTCCCCAGCCGCACGAACCGCGGTTGTGAGCCAGCGTCCGGAGCAAGCGCCAGCTCGAGCGGTGCCCCCGCATACCAGTGCCAGACCTCGCTGGCGTCGACGCGGTGCCAGCGCGAGACCTCGCCCTCGCGGAGCAGAAAGTAGATGGCCGTCGACGCAGCTCTCGCGCCCGGCGCGCCGCTGTCGTCGCGGAACGTCTCGCGAAAGCAGCCGCCCTCGGGATGCGGCGCGAGCCCGAGCTCGCGGATGATGTCGTCCGCCGTCATGCGATGATCCTCGTGTTCCGGCGCCGACATTTACTTCCCTTCGCGGCTTGGTCGAGAGCAACTGTCGGCGCCAAAGGAACACGAGCAACTCAAAGTTTCTAGTGCAGCGTTGCCTCTGACGTTTGGGGGGGGAGATTGACCGCAAGCGGGTACCAAACGTCAGAGGCCCTACACTAGAGCGGCACGCGGATGATCGCACGCAGCCCCCCCATCCCGCTTTCGTCGAGAACGACATCGCCGCCGTGGCTCTTTGCGATGTCGCGTGCAATCGCAAGGCCGAGACCCGAGTTGCCCTCGTCCTGGTTGCGCGAATTGTCGAGCCGGTAGAACGGACGGAACACGTTCTCCCGCTCCGCTTCGGGAATGCCCGGCCCATCATCGTCGACCTCGATCAGCAGCCACTCCCGTTCGGTCGCCGCGCGGATCACGATGCGATCGCCGTAGCGGGCTGCGTTCGAAACCAGATTGCCGATCGCCCGCTTCATCGCGTTGCGCTTGAGCGGCAGCACGAGTTCGCGCCGGCGACGCCGGATCTTGAGCTCGATCGGAACGGCGAGATGCTGGCATTCCGCGACGATCTCCTCGAGCAGCGAGCGCACATGCGTCTGTGCGGCCACCTCGCCCCCGTCGCCCTTGGCGAAGGCGAGGTAGTCCTCGAGCATGCTCTGCATTTCCTTGAGGTCGCCCTTCATGGCCTGCACCTCGGCCCCCTCACCGAGGAAGGCGAGCTGCAACCTGAGGCGTGTGAGCACGGTCCTGAGGTCGTGACTGACGCCGGCGAGCATCGTCGTGCGCTGGTCGACGTGCTGCGTGATGCGCTCCCGCATCTCGAGGAACGCCACGCTCGCCTGTCGCACCTCTCGGGCGCCGCGTGGCCGGAAATCTTCGGGCACCGGCCGTCCCTTGCCGAAGGCGTCGGCGGCTTCGGCCAGCCGCAGGATGGGGCGGATCTGGTTGCGCAGGAACAGGATCGCGACCGTCAGCAGCACGATCGACGTCCCCACCATCCACATCAGGAAGATGTGCGAGTTCGACGCGTAGGTCTGGCTGCGCCGGGCCACGAACCGCAGCACGGCCGTGTCGAGCTTGACGCGGATCTCGACGTGATCCGACTGTCCGACCGTATCGATCCAGAACGGATGCGAGATCTGCTTGTCGAGTTCCCGTGACAGCGTCCGGTCGAGGAGGGCGAAGAACGGCTTCGGCTGCCGGACGGGAAGATCGCCGGGCGGCAGGATGCTGAGCGACAGGCCGAGCCGCTCGCGTGCCATCTCGAGCAGGATGGTCTCGCTCTGCTTGCCGGGGAAGCTTTGATAGACATCGATCAGGGCAGCCACGTCCCGCGCCGTGGCTTCCGACAGGCGCCGCGTCACGGCCTGCCAGTGGCGCTCCATGAAGCTGAACGCGACCACGCCCTCCAGGAGCACGATCGGCGTGATGATGATCAGGAGGGCGCGCGCATAGAGGCCCGTCGGCGCCATGCCGGCGATCGCGGCCGCGATCCGGCCGATGAAGCCGCCGACGAATTCGTTGACCCGCGTCCGCGCGGTTGCAGCCGTCGCGGGTGTCGTCCCCGATTTGTCGTCAAGCGCGACCAACGCGTTCCGCTCCCGGGCTCTGGCCCTCAATCGACGTAGAGGATGTAACCTTTGCCGCGAACCGTCTGCAGGTAGACGGGATTCGAGCCGTCGACTTCGATCTTGCGCCTGAGGCGGTTGATCTGCACGTCGATCGCCCGCTCGTTTCCGGTCGAGTCGTCGCTCGCCAGCTCATGGCGCGCGATCGGCAGTCCCGGGCGGCCGGCGAAGAGCCGCAGCAGATCCCGCTCGCGCTCCGTCAGCTTGATCACCTCTTCCCCGCGCCGCAGCTCGCCCCGGCCCAGATGGAACGTGTACTCCCCCATCCTGACCTCTTCTTTCGGCGCCACCGGCACCGACTTCGCCCGCTTCAGGATGTTCTGGATGCGCAGCTTCAGTTCGCGCGGCTCGAAGGGCTTGCCGACATAGTCGTCGACCCCCGCCTCCAGACCGGCGACGCGCTGTTCGGGATCGGCGAGCGCGGTCAGCATGCAGATCGGGATCGGCGAGATCGCCTTAAGTCCCCGCGCCAGCTCGAGCCCCGTCTCGCCCGGCATCATCACGTCGAGAATGACGAGATCGAAGCTGAGCCCGCGCATCGCGGAGCGTGCGGCCTGTGCGTCGGCCGCCGTCGACACGCGAAAGCCCTCCTGGAAGAGGTAGCGCGCGATCAGATCGCGGATGCGCTGGTCGTCGTCGACCACGAGGATGTGTGGTGCGTCGTCGTCGATCGGCTCTTTTCGGGCAGCCGCCGAATCAATGGTCATTATCCCCCCGGATCTACGGGCCCACCTCGTCTGAGAGCGCCCGCTCGACGAGCTCCGCTGCCTTCTCCGCGTCGGCCGGCGCAATCACGCCGGCAAGGAACGCGGCAGCAGCCTCCCGCGCGCCCGGACCCGAGCCCGCGAGGGCTTCGCCGAGTTGACGGGTTTGCAGGGCGAGGAGCCGCGCGGCAAGTCTCTTACCACGATCCGTCAGGTGAAGGCGCCTCTCGCGACGATCGTTGGCGCCGGTTTCTTGCTGGACATAGCCCTCGTCGACGAGCTGCTTGAGGACACGCGCCAGGCTCTGCTTGGTGATCTTGAGGATGCCGAGCAGATCGGCGACGCGCAGCCCGGGATTGCGGCTGACGAAATGCAGCACCCGGTGATGGGCGCGACCAAACCCGAGTTCGGAGAGGATCTCGTCCGGCCCGGCCACGAAGTCCCGATAGGCGAAGAACAACAGCTCCACCATGGCGACGAGCGCCGTCTCGTCCGGTCGCGCGTCTCCCCCGAGGCCATGCACCGGGCTTGCCATGACAGATGTCGAATTTACGTCAGTCATGTTGACATATTTGAGGGTGATCGGTACCCATGGCAAGGAATTTCCGGGCTTTCTGCGCGGCGCTGACGGCATCGATCTCAGGTCCTCGAACCTCAATGGCGACGGGGCGGTGTGCTCACCGAGCCAGCCTGACAAGACCTTCGGCACGGCAAATGAGGCCCCCCGATGGCGGGCGGCGTCGGCCGTACCCGCACAAGAGCAGGAAATGGACGAGAGCAGGGACCACCTGCCGGCGAGACGGTAGAGGAGACGACCACCTTGGCTGTGCACCGCATGAAGGCCCGATGCGCCGTGACGGGACGCCCGTCGATCGCGGTCCCGTATCCTGTGACCCGTCGCCGCGTGCGGAGTTGATCCGCAAGGTCCTCCGCCACCCGACATCCGACCTGCCAACCCACCCTGCGGCTGAATTGTCCGACTTCCACGGAACGAGAGAGGTGACCGATGACCGCCCCTAGCGACGTCCACTCCAAGGGCCGCCTGCCGTTCGTGGTCGAGAAGAACCCCGCGCCGGTCGGGCTGGCCGAGCGCGCCGCCGTGCTCGCCGATCCCGGCTTCGGGCGCGTCTTCACCGATCACATGGCGATCGTCCGCTACACCGACGGCAAGGGCTGGTACGACGCCCGCATCACCGCGCGCAAGCCCCTGTCGCTCGACCCGGCCTCCGCTGTCCTGCACTACGCCCAGGAGATCTTCGAAGGCCTGAAGGCCTACCGCCTCGCGGACGGCTCGATGGCCATGTTCCGGCCCGATGCCAACGCGCGCCGCTTCCGCCAGTCGGCCGAGCGCCTCGCCATGCCGCAGCTGCCGGAAGAGGTGTTCATCGAATCGATCGAGCAGCTCGTGCAGGTCGATCGCGACTGGTTCCCGACCGTCGAAGGCGGCTCCCTCTACATCCGCCCCTTCATGTTCGCGAACGAGGTGTTCCTCGGCGTGAAGCCCTCCTCCGAGTACCTCTATCTGGTGATCATCTCGCCGGTCGGCGGCTACTTCAAGAGTGGCGCGCCCGCGGTTTCGATCTGGGTTTCGCAGGACTATACCCGCGCCGCCCCGGGTGGCACGGGTGCGGCCAAATGTGGCGGCAACTACGCAGCGAGCCTCGTCGCCCAGGCCGAAGCCACGAAACACGGCTGCGATCAGGTCGTGTTCCTCGATGCCGCCGAACACAAATGGGTGGAGGAACTCGGCGGCATGAACGTGTTCTTCGTCTTCGAGGATGGCTCCCTGCAGACCCCGCCCCTCTCGGGCACGATTCTGCCGGGCATCACCCGCGAGAGCCTCATGGCGCTGGCGCGATCGGAGGGTCTGACGGTCCGCGAGCAGCCCTATTCGTTCGACCAGTGGAAGGCCGACGCGGCGAGTGGCAAGCTGACCGAAGCGTTCGCCTGTGGCACGGCAGCCGTCGTGACGCCGATTGGCAGGGTCGCGAGCCCCGAGGGCGAGTTCCGGATGGGCGCCGGCGGCCCCGGCCAGACGACGATGCGCATCAAGCAGAAGCTCGTCGATATCCAGCGGGGTGTCGCCCCCGATCCCCATGGCTGGGTGCACCGCCTCGGCTGAACGCCACAGCGTCGGCCGAGCGGGTGCGTCCCGCCGGCCACGCCCCGAGCCCCACGATAACCCTTCCTCGCCGCACGCGTTGCGGCGAG
>JBGSJD010000075.1:0-1631 GCA_041742195.1 Hyphomicrobiaceae bacterium | reverse complement strand
GACCTGCGGCGCGAGGCGGCCGAAGCCGTGGCGCGAGAGATCGGCCATGGCGCGTCGGCTCATGCCTGCGACATCACCGATCTCGCGGCGGTCGCGGCAGCCGTCGCGGCCTTCGAAGCGGCGCAGGGGCCGACCGACATCCTCGTCAACAACGCGGGATGGGACAAGTTCGCCTACTTCCTCGACACGACGCCCGAGGACTGGGACCGGATCATCGCCATCAATCTGCGCGGTCCAATCCACATGCATCACACCGTGCTCAAGGGAATGCAGGTGCGGCGCAAAGGGCGCGTCGTCAACATCGCATCGGATGCGGGGCGTGTCGGGTCATCGATGGAGGCCGTCTACTCGGCGTGCAAGGGCGGCATCATCGCGTTCACGAAGACGATCGCGCGGGAGATGGCGCGCTCGAACGTGACCGTGAACTGCGTCTGCCCCGGGCCGACCGATACGCCGCTGCTCGCGCAATTCCTCGGTGGCGGCGAGCAGGGTGAGAAAGCCTACGAGGGATTGAAGCGGTCCGTGCCGCTGAAGCGTCTCGGCCAGCCGGACGACCTCGCGGGAATGGTCGCGTTCCTCGCCTCGGACGATGCCGCCTACATCACGGGGCAGGTGATCTCGGTGTCGGGTGGGCTCACGATGAGCGGCTGAGCGCCGCCACGATCAGGCGGTGCGCGGGGCGAAGACGATGATCGCCGCACCCGCGAGGCAGACCGCCGCGCCAAGGAGATCGAAGCGGTCGGGGGCACGGCCTTCGACCGTCCACAGCCAAACGAGGGACGCTGCGATGTAGACGCCGCCGTAGGCCGCGTAGGCACGGCCGGCGAATGGCAATTCGACGAGTGTCAGGCTCCAGGCGAAGAGCACCAGCGCGGCGATCCCCGGCACGAGCCAGAGGGGTGATGCCCCGAGACGCGCCACGGCCCAGAAGGCAAAGCAGCCGGCGATCTCGGCGACGGCCGCGCCCACGAAATAGGCAAGAGACATGGTCACTCCCCTGGTCGGTGCCGGCGAAGCTGGCCATCCGGCTGTCAGCATGGCACGCTTCGGCGTCGCTAGCGAAGCCGGAGACCGCCCCCATGACCACCACCAATCTGGCACGGCTGGATGCCGCCGAAAGCGTCATCAAGACGCTCGTCGCCAACGGCATCGACACGCTCTACTGCCTGCCCGGCGTGCAGAACGACGATTTCTTCGATGCGCTCGTGCGGACGGGGCAGGCGCTCTCGCCGATCCATACGCGGCACGAGCAGGCGACCGCCTACATGGCACTCGGCGCGGCGATGGCGACGGGAAAGCCGCAGGCCTATTGCGTCGTGCCGGGGCCGGGATTTCTCAACACGACGACGGCGCTCGCGACGGCGCAGTCGCTCTGCCAGCCGGTGCTCGCGATCTCGGGGCAGATCTTCGAGGACAAGATCGGCAAGGGGCTCGGCTATCTGCACGAGATCCCGAACCAGCTCGGCATCATGAGCACGCTGACGAAGTGGGCGGCGCATATCGACGGACCGCATGATGCGGGGGCCAAGACGCGGGAAGCGTTTCGGCAGATGCTGTCCGGCCTGCCGGGGCCGGTGGGGCTCGAGTGCGGCTGGGACGTGTGGAAGCGGGCGGCCGACGTGGCGCTCGAC
>JBGSJD010000074.1:0-5350 GCA_041742195.1 Hyphomicrobiaceae bacterium | reverse complement strand
GGGGGCAGGTCGTTGCCGCGAAGGCGGCAGGGCTGCCGGCACTCGAGGTCGATCCGCTGGCGCTGGCCGATGGGCGGCAGTCGGCCGAGACGGTGCTCGCGTGGATCGGGCAGCAGCCCAAGGACAAGCCGTTCCTCGTCTATTCCAGTGCCGATCCGTCGGGCGTGAAATCCGTGCAGGACAAGCTCGGCCGGGAGGCGGCCGGCGCACTGGTCGAACGCACGCTCGCTGCAGTGGCGCAAAAGCTGGTCGCCACGGGAACGACGCGCCTCATCGTCGCTGGTGGCGAAACGTCGGGGGCCGTCGTGAACGGGCTCGGTGTTTCGGCGCTGGAGATCGGGCCGGAGATCGATCCCGGCGTGCCGTGGACGCGCGTGGCCGGTTGGCAATGGGCAACCGAAGGCCAAGCAGGTCGGGGGCGCGATCTGGTGCTGGCGCTGAAGAGCGGCAATTTCGGTGCGCCGGACTTCTTCCTCAAGGCGTGGGCGAAGCTGGCGTGAGTGGATGAGGATGGCGGGACAGTGTGATTCACGGAGGACGGACCCCGCCGCTCCCCCTCACCCTAACCCTCTCCCCAGGGGGAGAGGGGACGAGAGCAACGCTTGGCCGGGGGCTTGTTTTTTCCGGGCGCGTTCCGGTTCAATATCGTGCCGTGTCACCCGCTCACCCTAGCCCCTCTCCCCGAGGGGAGAGGGGACGAGAGCAATGCCTGATCGGAGAGCATGATGCCGGAGATCGAATACTTCTATGCGGCGCATTCCGCCTTCGCCTACCTCGGGTCGCGGCGGCTCATGCAGATCGCCAAGGCGTCGGGGCGGACGATCCGCCACAAGCCCTACGATCTCCGGCGGGGCATGGAGGGCGTCGGGTCACGGCCGACGCGGGAGAGAACGGCGGGGCATCGCGCCTACTTCTTCGGCCGCGAGATCCAGCGGTGGTCGGAGGAGCGGAGCGCGCCCGTGATCGGACGCCGGCCGACGCACCACGACAACGACATCGGGTTGCCGAACTGCGTGCTGATCGCGGCGCAGGAACAGGGCGCCGACGTCGACGGCCTGGCGCATGCCATTCTCGAAGCGCACTGGCGGGATGACGCGGATCACGCGGACCGGGCCACGCTGGCGCGGCTCGTGACGTCGGTCGGCGGTGATCCGTCGGTGCTGCTCGCGGCGGCTGATAGCGCGCCGATCCGGCGGATCTACGAGGACAATACCGCCGAGGCGATCCGGCGCTCGGTGTTCGGCTCGCCCACCTATTTCGTCGATGGCGACATGTTCTACGGGCAGGATCGACTGGAGATGGTTGAGCGTGCGCTCGGGCAGCCGTATGCGGGCACATGGCAGGCCCCCTGAAGTGCTGGATGGCGGCTGCGGGTCAGGTCTCCGGCTGGCTCGCGGGGGGTGACGCGGCTGGTGACTTCGGCTCGGATTTCCGAAGCCGCGACAACACGATGCCGGCGAGCACCAGGGCGATGCCCAGCCATTGGATCGGCGTCAGGGTCTCGCCGATGAGCCATATACCGGCCAGCACCACCGTCACGAACTCGAGACAGACGATGACGGCATAGCCGCTCGACGCGAGGCGCGGCAGCGCGAAGGCGAACGAGAGGATCTGGAGCGCGCCGCCCAGCGTGCCGATGAAGAGGATGGCCAGCCACTGGCTCTGGCTCGCGGGGATGGCGAAACCGCCGATGATCGCGGCGGTTCCGAACGTCAGCAGGTACGCGAGATAAATGAACGTGGCACTCGCGACCGGCGGCAGTTTGCGCGTCGCGGGATAGGCCGCCGCGATATAGGCCGCGTAGCCGACCGCCGAGAGCAGCACGTAGAGGACGCCGGCCGGATCGAGTGTGCCGCCACGGAAGCCCGGCAGGCTGGTCAGGGCGACGCCTGCCACGATGGTCAGGATGCCGGCGACCGTCGCCGTCGTCACCGGAATGCGGAACAGCAGACGGTCGAGCACCACCGCGAGCAGCGGATAGCAATAGAAGATCGTGATGACGACGCTGGTCGGGAGCGTCTCGACGGCCTTGAAGTAGCAGAACACCTGAAAGGTGCCGAGCGTCAGGCCGTTGAGAAACAGCCATCGGCCGCCGCGCTGCCATTCGTCGACGAGGCGGTGGCCCAACAGAGCGAGTGGCAGCAGGACCGACAGCGCGACCACGTAGCGCCAGACGAGCGTCGACACCGTATCGACGCCGGCCTTCTGGAGGCCCGTGACGAAGAACGGGACGAAACCGACCGAGATGCTGCCGATCGCGGCGGCGAGGACCGCCTGCAACTCGATCGTTCGGGACGACGGGATGGACACGAGGGGCAGCTCCGCGGGAACACAAGGATTGCGCTCAACCGACGGCTCCGACCGGACCCTCGGACGCCAGGGCCACCGCGATCGGGCGGGGCAGGCTTCGCGAAGGGTTGCATGCCCGGATGCCGCCAGCCAGTGGCCGTCGGTGATTTCCTGTCGAACACTTGCCCGGCCGACAGGGTCGACTTAGGGTTCGGCTGCCTTCAGGGAGTGCCCATGCCGACGCTCAAATCCGAGATCAATACGTCCTCCGACGAGTTCCGCGCCAATCGCGATGCCATGCAGGCGCTGGTCGCGGATCTCGAGCAGAAGCGGGCCGAAGCCGCAGTCGGAGGGCCGGTCAAGCTCAGGGAGCGCCATATCGCGCGCGGCAAACTGTTGCCGCGGGACAGGGTGTTGCGGCTGATCGATCCCGGTTCGCCGTTCCTCGAGTTCTCGCAACTGGCGGCCATGGGGCTCTACTCGGGCGATATCCACGGGGCTGGCGTGATCACCGGTATCGGCCGGGTGTCGGGGCGGGAGTGTGTGATCGTGTGCAACGACGCCACGATCAAGGGCGGCACATACTATCCGCTGACCGTGAAAAAGCATCTCCGGGCACAGGAGATCGCGGTCGAGAACCATCTGCCGTGCATCTATCTCGTGGATTCGGGCGGGGCGAACCTGCCGCACTGGACCGACGTGTTCCCGGACAAGGACGATTTCGGGCGCATCTTCTACAATCAGGCGCGGATGTCGGCCGCCGGTATTCCGCAGATCGCCGTCGTAATGGGCTCGTGCACGGCCGGCGGGGCCTACGTGCCGGCGATGTCGGACGAGACGATCATCGTCCGGCGGCAGGGCACGATCTTTCTCGGTGGGCCGCCGCTCGTGAAGGCCGCAACGGGCGAGACCGTCACGGCGGAGGATCTCGGCGGCGCCGACGTGCACACACGCCTGTCGGGTGTCGCCGACCACTATGCGCTCAACGACGATCATGCGCTCGAGATCGCGCGCGGCATCGTCGCGACGCTGACGACACCGCGGCGTGCCGACATCCTGACGCGGGCGGCACGGGCGCCGGTCTATGACGTCAACGAGATCGACGGCGTGGTCCCGGCGTCGCTCGCGACGCAATACGACTCGCGCGAAGTGATCGCACGTCTGGTCGACGGCTCGGAACTGCACGAGTTCAAGGCGACCTACGGCACCACCATCGTGACGGGGTTCGCGCACATCGAAGGCATTCCGGTCGCGATCCTCGCCAACAACGGCATCCTCTATTCGGAAACGGCGCAAAAGGCCGCGCATTTCATCGAGCTCGCGTGCCAGCGCAAGATCCCGCTGCTGTTCCTGCAGAACATCACGGGCTTCATGGTCGGGCGCGACGCGGAGGCCGGCGGCATCGCGCGCAACGGCGCGAAAATGGTGATGGCGGTCGCCAACGCCAACGTGCCCAAGGTGACGCTGGTGATCGGCGGCAGCTACGGCGCCGGCAACTACGCAATGTGCGGCCGCGCCTACTCGCCGCGCTTCCTCTTCACATGGCCCAATGCGCGCGTTTCGGTGATGGGCGGACAGCAGGCGGCGAGCGTGCTCGCCACCGTGCGCCGCGAGAACATCGAGGCCGAGGGCCATACATGGAGCGCGGCCGACGAGGCAGCATTCAAGCAGCCGGTTCTCGATGCCTACGAGCGGGAGGGGCATCCCTACTTTGGGACGGCGCACATCTGGGACGACGGCATCATCGCGCCGCGCGAGACGCGCCGGGTGCTGGGCCTTGCGTTCGCCGCCACGCTCAATGCGCCGATCGACGATACGAAGTTCGGCGTGTTCCGTATGTGAGGGAAGCGGCGGCCTGGCCGGCCCGGCTCAGTTCGGCATCGTGTCGGCCACGACTGGTTCGGCCGCGTGCCGGTAGAGCCGCCAGCTCGCAAACCCCAGGATCGGCAACACGACCGGCAGCAGGACGAGGCCCGTCGCGATCGCGAATACGATCGAGGCGGCGATGATCGCGCACCAGAGCCCGAGGGCGAGCGGATTGGCGCGAACGAGGCGCACGCTCGCGCGCATGGCGGTCATAATGTCGATGTCGCGGTCGAAGAGCATCGGGATCGAGATCGCCGAGATCGAGAAGATCAGGAGCGCGATGACGGCACCGACCGCGTGGCCGACGACGAGGAACACCAGCCCGTGCGGCGTGGTCGTGATCTGGCGCAGCAGTTCGGGCATATCGAGGGCCGTCGCGCCGAAGAACGACAGCGTGATCATTGCTGCGATGTCCATCCAGATGAAGAACGCAAAGCTCGTGATCAACGCCATCCAGCGGATGTCGCGGTTTCTGGCGTCGCAGACCGCCCACCAGGCCTTGGCGAGCGTCGGTGTCTCGCCCTGCTCCAGGCGTCGGCCGACGTCGTAGAACGCGACGGCGACGAACGGCGCGACGAGGGCGAAGCCCATGGCGAGCGGGTAGACCAGAAACGGCAGGCTGAAGACCGTCAGCAGCGCCGCAAGAAGCCAGCCGCCGGTGGTGTAGACGAGTGCGATCGCCATGGAGACGCCCGGCGCGCGCCGGAAGTCACCGATGGCGCCGCGCAGGATGGCGGCGAGGTCCGATAGACGAACCGGCCGGAGTGCTGGCTCAGGCCGCTCGTTCGCCGAGGTTGCCGCGTGGTCCGTACCTGTCGAGGGCATGGTGCCTCCGATCCCGCATGGCTGCCGGCAGGTGATGGAAACGACCTGCCGGAGCGCCATGCCGACGCCGCGTCAGTTAGGGATGATGACGGCCTTGCCGGTCGTCTGGGTGTCGAACAGGCGATAGGCTTCCTCCGCCTGATCGAGCCGCCAGCGGTGCGTGAACAGCTTGTCGACAGCGATCTTCTTGTCGGCGACGAGTTCGGCGCATTCGGCCTGGCCCTGCTTGGAGAACGTCCACGAGCCGACGAGAGTCACCTGACGGCGGAGCATGTCGGGGCTGACGTCGAGCGTCACCTGACCGCGCTCGCCCACAAAGCAGGCCGTGCCCCAGGAGCGGACCGCGCGCACGGTCGCGGCGCGGGCTTCG
>JBGSJD010000073.1:0-1711 GCA_041742195.1 Hyphomicrobiaceae bacterium | reverse complement strand
TGCCATCGGGCGGGGTGGCGGTGCGTCGGGCTCGAAGTCGACGGTCATCGGCGCCAGCCCCGGGGCTGAAGTCCCGGTGCCCGGCCGTGTGGTCGAGAGCTGGAGCGCGACATCGGTCCAATCCTCGCCCGTGCGCTGCTGGATGGTCGCGCGGCGCACGAGCGTCAGCTTCGGGGCCGCCGTCTTGCTTCCGGTCGCGAGGCGCGCATCGTAGTGCGGGATCCATTGCGCCTGGCCGACCTGATAGAGGATCCGCAACTCGAGATCGACTTCGCCGCCAGCCTGTACGAACACCTTCACCTCGGTGCGCTGCTGCTGGCCGGGGGCCAGTGCGGCGAGCTTCTTCTCGAGGTCGGAGATCTGGCGATCGATGGCGCGGATCTTTGCCGTCGCCGCGAGCTGGGCGCGCTCTGCCTCGGCGAACCGCGCACCGACGAGACCGAAGATCTGGTTCCAGTCGATCTGGCCCGCTGCCGGCGAGCCGGGCTGGGGCGACACCGTCGGCAACTCGGTCAGCTTGGTGATCAGGCTCTTCTGGGCGTCGGCCGACTTGACGTCAGCCTCAATCCCGGCGCGGTCGTCGCGCAGCTTTTCGATCTCGGTTTCGATCTGGCGCCGCTCGCTCGCCTGTTGCGCCGGATCGGCGTGGGGCACGAGGATGCGGCGCGTGTCCACCGAGCCGATCACGAGGTTGCCCGTCGACATGCCTTCCACCCGGACGGAACCCGGAATGGCTGCCGGCGGCAGCTCATCGACGACGACAGCATGCTCGCCGGCCGGCACCTTCACCTTCGCCAAGCGGATCACCTCGGCGCCGGTCGGGAATACCGTGACACCCGAGATCGTCGAACGCGCCGCGATGTCGGCGGCATAGGCGGGAGCCGAACCGAGAACGGCTGCGAACACGACGACTGGCAAGCGACGCATGGATGATCCTCTATGCGAATGGAGGGGCTGATCCCGTTCATCTCTCGCAATGAACTTATCAGGGAACGTGTCGGCATTGTGGAGTCGGCGCTGCAGCCGAAGGCTGTTCGGTCTCGGCCGGCGTCACTCCGTTTCGTGCGATCGGGGAAGGAGCAGCGCCAGCAGCCCCATGGCCGGCAGCCAGGCGCAGATCTGGAAGACCGGCAAGATGCCGATGCGGTCGGCGAGAACGCCGAGGGCTGCGGCTGCTATTCCGCCGAGCCCGAACGCGAGGCCGTAGAACAGCCCACCGACGAGACCGACGCGGTGCGGTACAAGATCGATGGCGTAGATCAGGATCGAGGCGAACGCGCTCGCCATGATGAGGCCGATGACGATGCTCAGCACGCCCGTCCAGAAGAGGTTCGCGTGGGGAAGCATCAGGGCGAACGGGAGGGCGCCGAGGAGCGAGATCAGGATCATGCGGTTGCGGCCGATGCGATCGCCCACCATGCCGCCGACGATGACGCCGGCCGCGCCGACGACGAGATAGAGGAACAGCATGATCTGGGAGGCCTGGACCGTGATGCCGAACCGCTCGATCAGATAGAAGGTGTAGTAGGACGTGAAGGCCGCCGCGTAGGCGTTCTTGGCGAAAAGCAGCGCGATCAGGATCGACATCGCCAGCAGGAGACGGGTCGGCTCAACCCGGGCCCCCTCGCGAGCCGGCGCTGCCGGGGCGCTCGCGCTCCGGGTCGTCTGGAGGCGGCGCATTTCCGTAAAGCGCGTGCCGGTCCAGCCCATC
>JBGSJD010000072.1:0-2223 GCA_041742195.1 Hyphomicrobiaceae bacterium | reverse complement strand
GGCCACACGGTGCGTTCCGAGTACCAGCGCGGCGGCGGCGTGCCCTGCCTGATCGCCATCAACCAGGATGCCTCCGGCAACGCCCACGATCTGGCGCTCTCCTACGCCTGCGGCGTCGGCGGCGGCCGTTCGGGCGTCATCGAGACGACCTTCAAGGAAGAATGCGAGACCGACCTGTTCGGCGAGCAGGTGGTACTGTGCGGTGGCCTCGTGGAGCTGATCCGCGCCGGCTACGAGACGCTGATCGAGGCGGGTTACGCGCCCGAGATGGCCTACTTCGAGTGCCTGCACGAGGTGAAGCTGATCGTCGACCTCATCTACGAGGGCGGCATCGCCAACATGAACTACTCGATCTCGAACACCGCCGAGTTCGGTGAGTACGCCACCGGCCCGCGCATCATCACCGACGAAACGCGCGCCGAGATGAAGCGGGTCCTCAAGGACATCCAGAGCGGGCAGTTCACCACCGAGTGGATCCGCGAGTGCAAGGCCGGCCAGCCGAAGTTCAAGGCCACCCGCCGCCTCAACGACGCGCACCCGATCGAGGAAGTCGGCGCCAAGCTGCGCGCCATGATGCCCTGGATCAAGCAGGGCGCGCTCGTCGACAAGGCGAAGAACTGAGGCATCGGTTTTTTTGCGGAATAGTGAGGGGGCGGATCGGATGGTCCGCCCCTTTTCTCGTTCGTGGGTGGGGTGGCGGGTGTCGGGCCTTCGGCCTGCGAAGGGCCTCCGGCCCCTCGCGCTCCCCGGCCAGGGGCCGGCCCCTGGACCCGTCTGGGGAGGGTAGGCGGAGTTGGTTGGCGCGACGGCCAAACAACGACATCCCGCAACACTTGTCCCCTCTCCCCGTCCTTACGGGGAGAGGGTTAGGGTGAGGGGCAGCGACACGGCATGAACCGGGATGATTGCTGACAGTTCGGGCCGGCTCGATCGGTGGCGCATCGGATCTGGCTGCCCCTCACCCCGACCCTCTCCCCATTCGTGAGGACGAACGGGGAGAGGGGGAAGAGAGAGCCATCGCATCGGGCGATGTGCGTCGATGACGTCGCTGCGGAGTGTCCGGCACCACTCGTTCCCTCTCCCCGTCCTTACGGGGAGAGGGGGAAGAAAGAGCCATCGCAAGGTCCGGCTTGGATTTTGCTGTTGCGAAACGCTCAGGCGCGCTGCATCCCGCGGACCTGTTCGGCCCGTTGCAGCATCTGATCGAGTGTATTCGATCTTTGGGCCGCCCATTGCAGGATGTTCGAGAACATCAGGATCTCGATGTCATCCACGCCTTGCATTCGCACGCCGTATTCGTTCTTCAGAAAATCCCAGCGCGCCGGCTCGATCGTCATCTTGTCGAACGGCAGGAACAGATCGCGGCAGCCGTATTTGAACGGCGGCACGATCGACAGCGAGAGACCCGTCTCAAGCACGCCCACGAACACCGGCGGGTGGCGGTGCGACTTGAGATCGCCCGAGAGGTGTCCCCAGCGATAACCCGGACGCGATATGCGCACCATTCCGGTCATCTTGCGGGCAAGGGGCTTCTTGTTGCCTGACGCCGCGTATAGGGCTTCATACTCGCGCCAACGGGAATTGCTGGCGTAGATGATGTAGCCGGCCAAAGCCAGAAACCCACCCAGGCTGACGATGGCGACGATCGTCAGATAGATCTGTTCCAGTACGGCACCCATTTTTCCGCCCTCTCACACCTCCATCTCGCCATCGCCGACGCGGACCGCGTGGCCGCCGATGCGGACGGTCTGGAGGCGGCCATCGTTCATGACGAGGGAGAGGTGAATGAGGCTCGGGCGGCCCATCTCGAAGCCCTGCTCGATCTGGTAGCGATGCTCGCCGCCCGGCGGATCGTCGAAGCGGGCGATGACGGCGGCGAAGGCGGCCGCGGCGGAGCCCGTCGCCGGGTCCTCGGTGATGCCCTGCGCGGGGGCGAACATGCGGGCGTGGAACTGGCTCGTCTGATGCACGGTCTCCCGGCAGTAGACATAGGCGGCGCCACCGGCAGCGAGGCCCCGGTCCCACCGGCTGGTGACCGGGCGCGCCTTCTCGATCGTCGCGAGGCTGCGCACCGGAATGAACGTGAAGGGCAGGCCCAGCGTGAAGGCCGTCGGGCGATGGTTCTCGAAGCCGATTTCGCTCGGGATGAGGCCGATGGCCGACGCGAGGTCCTCGACCGCGAAGACGGCCCCCTGTTCGTCCGGCAGCTTCGGCGAGTCGAAC
>JBGSJD010000071.1:0-1656 GCA_041742195.1 Hyphomicrobiaceae bacterium | reverse complement strand
ACCGCCGCGCGCTGGGCGGCGGGCCGCTACGAGGCCGAGGCCGAAGTGATCCGCGGAGGCGTGGCCGTCGCCAAGGCGACCGGGATCTTGACACTTCCGTAAGGCGTCAGCGCTCGTTCCCCGATGCGCCGAGGATCTCGCCGAGCGGCGAAAGGATGTAGCTGATCGCGCGCCGCTCGCCGGTCTTGATCTCCACGGTCACGGCCATGCCGGGGGTGAGCGGGATGGCCTTGCCGCCGACGTCGATCGAGCGGCGATCGAGGCGCAAGGTGGCCGGAAATACCAGGTTCTGCCCCGGTGCCGAGCGGCTCTGGCCACCGCCCTGGGGACGCGCGGCCGCCGAAGCATCCATGAGTGCCGTCGCGTTCCGTTCCTCGATGGCGTCGACGGAAACCTTCACGACTTCCGCGTCGATGGTGCCGAAGCGGGTGAACGGGAAGGCCTCGATCTTGACCGTCGCCTTCTGGCCCTTGCTCACGAAGCCGATGTCCTTGTTGGCGACCATGGCCTCGACTTCGAGCGGGGCATCGGCGGGCACGACGCTCATCAGGGACTGGCCGCTGGCGACGACCTGACCGAGTGTCGTGACCTCGATCTGCTGCACGATGCCGGTGCTCGGCGCGCGCAGGCGCGTGCGATCCCGCTTGGAGCGAGCCTTGATCAGCTCCTGCTCGAGCCGGTCTCGCCGCCGCTCGGCTTCGGCGGCTTTCTGCACCTGCTCGGCGGCGAACTGGTCGACGGTCTGGCTCATGCGCGCCTCGAGCGAGACGATCGACGCATCGGCCTCCATCAACTGGCCGCGCTCGCTCGCGTCGGAGGTGACGATGTTCTCGTACTGCAGCTCGGCCTCGATGATCAGCGCGCGCGAGCCCGCGCCGCGGGTCTTGATCTCCTCGCGCATGCCGACGCGTTCCTTCGACAGGTCGAGCACCTTCTTGCGCGCGGCGATGCTCGCCAGGAGACGCTGCTTCGTCGCCTGACGCTCTGCGATCTGGGTGCGGAAGCCCTCGACGGTCGAGCGCAACTGAGTCAGCTCGGCGGCGAGCAGCGCAGTCTCGCGCAGGCGGACCTTCTCGCCGACGATCGCGGGGAAATCGATGTTGGTCGGCGGCGGTGTCGTCGGCGGTGTGCGGGCGGCCGACACCGCGACGAGGCGGCGGATATGCTCGGCCGCGGTGCTCTCGAGTTCGCGGGTCAGGGCCTCGAGGTCGGCCGCCGTATCGGTCGGATCGAGTTCCACGAGCACATCGCCCTCGGTGACAGACTGGCCGGCTTCGACATGGATGGCGGCAATGCGGCCGGGCTCGAGGGGCTGGACGACCTTCGTTCGACCGCTCGGCTGGATCTTGCCCTGGGCTACGGCGTGAATGTCGAGCTTGCCGACGATCGACCAGAGCAAGGCGAGCGAGAATGCGGCGCAGATCCCGAGCATCAGCGCCGTGGCGGCCGGCGATGGCGGTGTCTCGACGATCTCGAGCGCGGCCGGCAGGAACTCCGTGTCGGTGGTGAAGCGGATCGTCTTCTTCGCGGGGGGCGTGGGGGCGGGGCCAGCGGCCGGCTTCTCGTCCTTCTCGTCGTTGACGATGCTCGGCGGCTCGCGCGATTGGTCGCTGAGGATCCGGGCGGGTGTGGCGAGGATGCGCGGCATCGTCCAGC
>JBGSJD010000070.1:0-3792 GCA_041742195.1 Hyphomicrobiaceae bacterium | reverse complement strand
TGCCCCCTGGCACGACGCCCGCCCCGAGCTTGCCGGCGAGCACCTTGCCCTCGCCCGTGCGGGAGATCTGGCCCGACACGAACAACAAGCCGCCGACAAGGCAGGTCGGCACGTAGTTCGCGACCGGCGCCGGTGCGCCCGGAAGGGCCAGACCCATCGCCTTCAGCCTGGCTTCGATGTCGGAGGTCATGCGCGCCCCTTTTCCGCCGTGTGCGCCTGCTCTAAAAGTCTGGTATTCTTTGCGCGTGTCCCGGGCATTTGCAATGGCCGAAACCGGCACTGGCAATGGTGGCGCGGGACGCCCATCTCAGGGCCGAGCGATCAGGCGGGAGCCAGGAATGTCACATCACCGTCGCGCCGCATCGGGCCTCGGTCCCAGACCGTCGACGGCCCGACCGGGCTGGATCGCCGCGACACTGCCGTTGCTCGTGATCGCTGCCGGGCCAGCGACGGCGTCGGCTGCCGCCGGGCCGGACCTCGCGCCCCATCGTGCCGTCTACGAGATCACGCTCGGGGATGCGAAGGGCGGATCGGGCGTGTCGGATCTCTCGGGCCGCATGGTCTACGAGCTGACCGGTTCGGCCTGCCAAGGCTATACGCAGAACATGCGCTTCGTGACGCGGATGACCAATCAGGAAGGTCAGACGTCGATCACCGACATGCGCTCGTCGAGCTGGGAAGACGCCCTCGCCAAAGCCTTCAAGTTCACCTCGACGCAGTACAAGGACGCCAAACTCGAGGAAAGCACGAACGGCGACGCCGCGCGCAGCGGACCCAATGGCGAGGTCAAGGTCGAGATCTCGAAGCCCTCGAAAAAAGCGCTCAATATCAAAGGCAATACACTGTTTCCGATGCAGCACTCGCTGGCACTGATCGCGGCCGCGCGGAAAGGCGAACAACTCTTCGTCGCCGACATCTTCGACGGCTCGGAGAAGGGCGAGAAGGTCTACACGACGGCATCGTTCATCGGCGTCCTCAATGCTCCGGGATACAATGCCTCGCTGAGCCGGGTCGAGAACTCCGAGGCGCTCGACAAGGTGCGCAGCTGGCCGATCTCGATCAGCTACTATGAGGCGGGCGTCCAGAAATCAGATGCGGTGCCGGCCTACGAACTCGCGTTCCTCTATTTCGAGAACGGCGTGTCGCGGCGGCTGTTCATCGATTACGGCGACTTCGCAATCCGGGGCACGCTCAAGAAGCTCGAGTTCCTGAAGCCCGCGACCTGCAAGAACTGAGAGCCCGCGAGGGCTGATCGCCCGGGCCCTACTCGCGCCAGCGAATGACCATGCCCAAGCCGGCGACAAGCGCCAGAACGCCGACAACGGCGTAGGCGCGGTCGTAGCTGCCGGTCATGGTCACGACGGAACTGACCGCCGAGGGCAGAACCATGACGCCGGCGAACATGCTAGCGGCGCCGAGCCCCGTCGCCTCGGTCCGGCTGGCACCGCCGAGACGGGCATACTCCCCGTAGGCGATGCCGGTGAAGCCCGATGCCGTGGCGCCGGCCGCAACGCACACGGCGAACACGAGCGCCGTGTTCCATTGCTGGCTGAACGTCCCCGCGAGGATCGCCATGGCGCACATGATGGCGCCCTGCAGCCCCAACCACCAGCGCGCGCCCATCACCCGATCCGACAGAATGCCCCAGATGGGACGCGCGATGACGCCCGACAACTGGTAGGCCGCGAGGGCCTGGCCAGCGCGGATCAGGTCGAAGCCGGCCTTGGTCGTCAACTGGGTCGTCATGAAGACGATGAAGCAGAGCTGAAGCCCCGAATAGACGAACGAAGCGAAGGACAGCCGGCGCATGGCGGAGCTTTTGCCGAGGAGCGCCAGCGGCGCCCCGAGCCCGGTCGACTTCGCAGCCGCGCGCTGGCCCCGAGGGCCGTCCCAGCCCCGGCAGAAGACTTCGATCAGGATCGCCAGCACGATCACCGGCACGAACTGCACCAGCAGCGACACCTGCCAGCCGAGATGCAGCGTCAGCGGCGGCATGATCAGGCTCGCCAGCATACCGCCGAGCGGAACGCCGATCTGGCGGATCGACAGGACGAGGTTCATGTGGGCGGGCGGCGTGCGGGGCACGAGCAGATGCGTGCTCGCGGGCGCGGCCGCACCGTAGGCGAGGCCCATCAGGACGGCGCTCACGGCGATAGCCGCCAGACTGCCGGTGGCGGCCGTGCCGAGCATGGCAAGCGTTGCCAGCAGCACCGCCTGTGTGACGATCACGGCGCCATAGCGGGAGATCACCGAGGGCGAAAACAGCGCCGACAGGATGCCGACGCCGTACACCGTCGAGATGAAGAAGCCCACGAGCGCAGGGTTGACGCCGACGTCGGCGGCGACTGCCGGGGCGACGGACGGGATCGAATAGGCCGCGCCGGTCGAGAGCGTCTGGACAGCGAGCGTCGTGGTCAGAGGCCCCAGCGGAAAGCGTGGCGGAGCGGCGACAGGCGCCGAAGTCGAAGTCGACCAATCATTCATGGAGCGGATGTGCCCGAACTCGCGTTGCCGTTCTCCGCCGTCGGGAGCTCTCGATCGCCGGACGACAAACAAGGGTGGCAGTCGGCGGCCCATTCGTCCATCGATGCCTATACGGACCGGCGACGCGACCTCGCGGACTGTGGACGAACGCGGGCACGGCTCGCGCACCTGTGGTAAGCGTTCCGGCCATGATGAAAAAGCGAACCGCCATCCTGATCTCCGGCCGTGGCTCGAACATGCAGGCGCTCGTCACGGCGATGCAGGAGCCCGGCTTTCCCGCCGAACCGTGCGTCGTGATCTCGAACCGGCCGGAAGCGCTCGGCCTGTCGTGGGCCGCCGAGCGCGGCATTCCGGCCATCGCGATCGACCATCGGCAATTCGCCAACCGCATGGCGTTCGAGGCGCGGCTGCACCAGACGCTGCTCGATCACAACGTGGAGCTGATCTGCCTCGCCGGCTTCATGCGGCTTCTCACCGGCGGTTTCGTCGACCGGTGGCGCGACCGGCTGATGAACATCCATCCGTCGCTGCTGCCGGCTTTTCCCGGCCTCGACACGCACCAGCGGGCGCTCGATGCCGGCGCGCTGATCGTCGGGTGTTCCGTGCATTTCGTGCGGACGGAGATGGATTCGGGTCCCATACTCGCGCAGGCCGCGATCGGCGTGCTGCCGGGAGACACGGCCGAAACGCTGGCGGCGCGGGTGCTGGAAGCCGAGCACCAGATCTATCCGCTGGCGCTCAGGCTGGTGGCCAGCGGGGCTGTTCGCATCGACAACGAGAGCGTGCTGTTCGATGCGCCGGTGGTGGTCGACAAGCCGCTCGTCGTGCCGCGCCTCGCGACGACGCGCTGAGGCCGCGACCGGGCGATCGAGACGGCGCTATTCCTTCGCCTTCTTGATCGCGTTGGCGAGGCCACGGTCGCGGGCCGCCTTGAACGCCTCCGAGACGTGGCTCAGCTGATGCGTGTCGAAGTGCGCGTGGAGCGCGGTGCGCAGGCCTTGCGCATCGAGCGTGCGGTTGATCGAGCGCTTCACGAGTTTCAGCGCGAACGGCTCGGCCTTCGCAATATGGCGCGCCATCGCCATGGTTTCGGCTTCGAGCGACGCGCGCGGCACGACCTTGTTGACCATGCCGATCCGATAGGCCTCGTCGGCGGTCATGCGGCCGGGTGGATTCACATTCGAAGTGCAACACTTGCTCGATGAATACCTCTGCCGGTGTTCGGTAGTCGAGGCACTTTCGGGGAGTGGAGTTATAGGCGCGCAGGAACGTGTTGAGGTCGCCAGCACCGATGGTATCGAGATCGGT
>JBGSJD010000069.1:0-2406 GCA_041742195.1 Hyphomicrobiaceae bacterium | reverse complement strand
GTCATCGCCTCGATCCACGAGCGGCGCGACGAGTTCCGGCACGAACTGCAGAAGGCGATCGGCACCAGTCGGCGCGACGGTATCCGCGCCCTCCGCATGAGCAGCCGCCGTCGGGGTCAGCCGCCGACCGCCTGATCGCGCAAGGTGACGACAAGACCCCAGACGAGGGCCAGCAGCGCATAGAAGTGCCGCCAGTGGTCGGTATCGATGACGATGCCCTCGACCACGGTCGCAACGAATGCCGCGTAGGCAACGAGCAGGATCGGCCGGGCGGGCGTGGGACGCGCCACGGCGGCCAGTCCCGCGACGAGCGTCGACAGGATCGCGGCGAGATAGAACAGGCCGCCGAGCCAGCCGGCATTGAGGAACATCGAGAGATAGACGTTGTGCACGTCTTCCGGATGGAAGTGTTCCGCGAACTGCTTGGCGCCGATCCCCAGCGGATTGGCGAGCATCAGCCCGAAGGCCTTCTCCTGGCCACCGAACCGGCCTTCCGGCCCGACATCGTAGCCCTGGGTCAGCGCCGAGCGTTCGGACAAGAGCTTTGCCACCTCGTCGACCTGCAGCGCCGCCACGATGGTCGCCGTGCCGAGGGCGATCCCGAGGAGCGCGATGCCAATGAGCCGCGCACGCTGGGCCGGCGTCGCTAGCGTGACGAGCGAGAGGAGGCCGAAGATCGCGATCCCGAGCGCGAGATTGATCCACGCCCCGCGCGAAAAGCTGAGGAGCAGCGCCAGCGTGAGGAGACCGGCAGCCCCGATATCGAGCACCAGCCAGCGCGCCTCGCGATGCAGGATGCGATGCGCGATGAACAGGATCGGCGGCACGAGGAAGGCGCCGAAGACGTTCGGGTCCTTGAACGTGCCGGCAGCCCGGCCGAAGCGCGTGAAGAGATCGAACGCGCCGGGCGCGAGCCTGAAATAGCCGGCAAGGCCGGCTGCCGCCGCGATCAGGGCCGCGAGCACCCAGCCTCTGAGCACGATCCGGCTGTTCGTCACCGGATCGTTGGCGATGTAGGCCGCGAGCACGAAGAACGCCGCGTAGAGATAGAACGAGATCGCGGTGTGCCGGGCCGAATCCCCCGCGTCGAGCGACATGCCCGAAGCGATCAGCGCGCCGGCCCCGCACACGAGCCAGAGAAGGAGCTGCAACACCAGCCCCGGCGAGGAGCGCTGCAGGCCCGCCACCGGCAGCAGCACGACGAGCCCCATCATCAGGAGATCGATGGGCGCCGGCTCGCTGAAAACCACGCCCGAAGCCACCATCGCCCAGTAGACGGCGAACGCGCCGAGCGTCGAAAGCCTGACGGCGAGACCGCCGCGCGCCGCCCCGTGTCCGATCGCACGTGCGATCGGATGGGTTCTGGCGGTGATTGGCGGCGCGACGGACGTCATGGTCTCCCGGCTCTCAGTAGGCGTTGTCGGTCTTGAGCAGCGCCAGTGGCGTCCGCGCAAGGATCATGATGTCGAGGAGCAGCGACCAGTTCTCGATGTATTCGAGGTCGGACTGGATGCGCCCCTCGAGCTTCTCGGTCGTATCGGTTTCCCCGCGCCAGCCGCGGATCTGCGCCAGCCCCGTTATGCCGGGCTTGACCTTGTGGCGCGCGAAGTAGCCGTCGATCACGTCGTGATAGAGCCGGTCGGCGGCCTTCGCATGCAGGGCGTGCGGTCGCGGGCCGACGAGCGAGAGAGATCCCCCGAGCACATTGAAAAGCTGCGGCAGTTCGTCGAGCGAGGTCTTGCGGATGATGCGCCCGACGCGCGTCACGCGCGGATCGCCTTTGGTGACGAGCTTCGCGGCAGCCTGATCGCTCGCCTCGACATACATCGAGCGGAACTTCCACACGTCGATCAGCTCGTTGTTGAAGCCGAGTCGCTTCTGGCGAAACAGAATCGGGCCACGGCTGTCGAGTTTCACGGCGAGCGCCACCGCCGCCATCACGGGCGCCAGCAGAACGATGGCGAGCCCCGCGACGATCCGGTCGAACACCGCCTTGACGACGCGATCGAGATCGCCGAGCGGCCGGTCGACCACGTCGAGCAGCGGCACCGATCCGACATGGCTGTAGGTGCGCGGCCGGAACTTGATGGAGCTGGCATGCGCCGCGAGCCGGATGTCGATCGGCAGCACCCAGAGTTTCTTCATGACCTCGAGCACCCGGCGCTCGGCCGTCAGCGGCAGCGACAGGATCAGGAGATCGATCTCGTTCTGACGGCAGAAGGTGACGAGCTGGTCGACGTTGCCGAGCAACGGATAGCCCTTGACGCTCGCGGGAACGCGGTCCTCGCCGCGGTCGTCGAAGAGCCCCGCGATCCGCACGTCGCTGTCGGGATCGGTTTCGAGCCGCTTGACGAGCGCCGCACCTGCCTCCCCCGCGCCGAACACGACGGCACGGCGCGACAGCCG
>JBGSJD010000068.1:0-1901 GCA_041742195.1 Hyphomicrobiaceae bacterium | reverse complement strand
CAGGCCTACGCCGGGCACCAGTTCGGCGGATTCGTGCCGCAACTGGGCGATGGCCGGGCGATCCTGCTCGGCGAGGTGGTCGACCGAAGCGGGCGGCGGCGCGACATTCAGCTCAAGGGCTCGGGACCGACACCCTATTCGCGGCGAGGCGACGGGCGAGCGGCCCTCGGGCCTGTACTGCGCGAATACATCGTCAGCGAAGCCATGGCGGCTCTCGGCATCCCGACGACGCGATCGCTGGCGGCCGTTGCGACGGGCGAGTACGTGCTCAGGGAGGACGCGTTGCCCGGTGCCGTTCTCACGCGAGTCGCCGCGAGCCACATCCGGGTCGGCACGTTCCAGTTCTTCGCCGTCCGGCGTGATGTGGACGCGATCCGCGCGCTCGCCGACCACGTCATCCACCGGCACTACCCCGAAACCGCGAATGCCGCCAACCCCTATCGCGCCATGCTCGATGCGGTGATCGCGCGGCAGGCGGATCTCGTTGCCCGATGGCTCGGTGTCGGCTTCATTCATGGCGTCATGAACACCGACAACATGTCGGTCGCGGGCGAGACCATCGACTACGGTCCCTGCGCGTTCATGGACGCCTATCATCCGAGCACGGTGTTCAGCTCGATCGATGCCAACGGGCGGTATGCCTATGCGAACCAGCCGCAGATCGCACAATGGAACCTCGCCCGGCTGACAGAAGCCCTGCTGCCGCTTCTCGGCGAGACCGAGGACGAGCGCATGGCGTCGGGTCAGGCGGCCATCATGGCGTTCGGCGGTCTCTTCGAGGCTGCCTACAGCCATGTGATGCGCGGCAAGCTCGGCCTTTCCGAGCCAAAAGCCGGCGATCTCGATCTGGCGCATGGGCTTCTCGACCTGATGGCCCAGAGCCGGGCCGACATGACGCTGACCTTCCGGGCGCTTGCGCAAGCGGTGGATGACCCGGTGGCCGACGCCGTCATCGCGCAATCGTTCACCGACCAGGGGGCGTTTGCCGAGTGGGCGCTCAAATGGCGGGAGCGGCTCGCGCTCGAGGCCGTGTCGCCCGAGGCGCAGAAGCAGCTCATGACGTCGGCCAACCCGGCGTTCATTCCGCGCAATCACCTCGTCGAGGAGGCCATCGCCCACGCGGTGCGCGACGGCGATTTCGGGCCGTTCGAGACGCTGGTCGACGTGCTCGCCCGGCCCTTCGACGAACAGCCGGGACGTGAGCGTCATCAGTTGCCGCCCCGCCCCGAGGAAGTGGTGAAGCAGACGTTCTGCGGAACCTGATATCGGTCTCTTCTGAGGCTCGACGCCCCATTCGCTCTCATCGTTCGCGGTCCCGGAGGTTCGCCATGGCCGACATCGCCTATGTTTCCGCTGCCGATCTCGCCCAAATGATCCGGGAGAAGGCCGTGTCGGCCCGGGAGGTGATGGCGGCGACGCTGGCGCGGGCTGAAAAGGCGCAGCCGATCCTCAATTGCTTCATCACGATCGCTTCCGATCAGGCCATGCGGGATGCCGCGGCCGCAGATGAGCGGCAGGCCCGGGGCGAACCGCTCGGACCTCTGCACGGCGTTCCGCTGCATGTGAAGGATCTCGTCAACACGGCGGGCGTCCGCACCACGTTCGGCTCGCTGATCCATGAACACAACGTGCCCACCGCAGATCAGGTGTCCGTCGCGCGGCTCAAGGCTGCGGGAGCGATCCTGTTCGGCAAGACGACGACGCCGGAGTTCGGCCACATGTGCTGGACCGAGGCGCCGCTGTTCGGCCGGACGCCAAACGCCTGGGACCAGAGCCGGACAGCGGGCGGCTCGTCGGGGGGCGCGTCGAGAATGCGTCCGCTGAACGCCACGATGCGTCCGTTGTGATCGGACACCGGGAACAGCAGTCGGTGGCGGAACCGGTCGTAGTAGCCGCCGCCG
>JBGSJD010000067.1:0-3080 GCA_041742195.1 Hyphomicrobiaceae bacterium | reverse complement strand
CGCGGCGCCGTCAGCAGGGCGACAGGCACGAAGCACCATGCCGGCGAGAAGCGCGGGCTGTCGTAGACGCTCGACGCGTGCACGATCTCGCCGTCACGGTACTCGGCTTCCGGCGGCAGCGGCGCCCAGCCCACGTTCTCGTCGTCATAACGCCAGGCGACCCAGGCCGGGCCCCATTCGTCGCCAGGAACCCAGGCCCAGCCGAGATCGTCGTCGAGGAACCAGCGGCCATAGTGGAACACGGCCCAGCCGAACGGCTCGTCGCTCTCCCAGTACCAGCCGTGCTCTTCGGTGTGGGCCCAGGTGCCGCGCGAATATGGGCGCCAGTCGGCGTCGACATCGGGCACCCAAACCTGACCGTAGCTGGCGTGATCGACCCAGCGACCGTAGGGCTCGAGTTCACGCTCGAAGGACTGGATCTCGTCGGACTGGGCGGCCGCCGGGCTCGCTGCCATGGCGGCTGCGCCGAGCAGCAGCATGACGGCCATGGCCAGTTGGCGAAACGCCGTGAAAATCCTTGCAGCCATCAGTACGGCCCTCCCGAGCGTCGCCACTCGACCATCGACGATCGACGGCACGATGCCGGCCGATCGGGGCGGAGCGATGTCACAGGCGCCGTGAACCGCGGCTGAACGGAACCTGCCGCCCGGTTCCGTGATCAGATGTTCGGTCAGAACCAGATGCCGAGCGGGCGCAGACGTGGCGTCATGTCGCCCAGTCCGTGGCCGACCATCGTGAACATCGGCTCGTTGCCGTACTGGAGTGGTCTCGCAAGGCTCGGCCGCTTCTCGAGCTCGCGCAGGCGGGCGATGCGATCGGCCGTTTCGGGGTGCGAGCGCAGCAGGGATGGCTGCGGAATGCGGCGGGCGGGGACGGGCATCATCATGTCCTCCCAGAAGCGGCCCTGATAGCGCTCGAGCGACGCCAACGCCGACGCGAGCGCAGCCGGGTCACCGGTGAGGCCCGCCGCCTCGAGATCGGCGTCGTATTCGCGGGTCCGCGACAGGCCCATCTGCAGCAGGCTGGTCAGGGTGGGCGCGAAGTAGAGGAGCAGGATCGCCGGCCAGGGGAACGTATGCCAATCGAGCAGCATCGCCGGAATGTTCAGCACGGCCATGAAGACGGCGAAGTAGGCCAGGAACTGGGTGAACCGCGTGAGGCTATCCGCGATCGCCATCACGCTCAGGTCGTTGTTGCGGATGTGGCTCATCTCGTGGGCGATGACGGCGGCCACCTCGCGCAGCTCGAGGCGGCGAAGAAGGCCCTCCGTGATGGCGATCACCGCGTTGTCCTTCGTGCCCGTGGCGAAGGCGTTGAGCGTCGTCGAGGGAATGACGTAGAGGCGTGGATGGCGGCGCAGCTCGGCACGGTCGGCCAGGATCTCGACGATGCGGAGGAGCTGGGACCCATGGCGGCGGTCGACCGGGATCGCCTTGTAGAGGCGGAGGACGGCCTCCGGCGGCATGCGCGGGCCTAGAACTGCCAGGCCGACCACGATGGCCACGGCCACCACGGCGGCGGGCCACGACCAGATCAGCGCCGCCGAGATCATGACGATCAGGCTCATGCCGCCGACAAGAAGAACCGAGTGCATGCGGTTGCGCCCGCGATGCTCGGCCAGTCGCTCATGATCCAGAAACGGGCCCATCAGCCCCTCGCTCCTTGCCGACCGAACGTGGTCACACCGTCGCCGTTTACCATGCCGATATAGGGTCGGCACGCGACCGTTTGGAGGCGGCAGCGGGTCGAGGCGAGGCAGAGACGCGGCGTGCGGCCCGGCATTTGTGGAAACTGGCCCGCCGACTGCATACTGGTTAGACTACGCGCATCGCAGGGGTTGGTGATGACGGTCCCGACAGTCTGGCTCGAAGATGAAAACGGGCGGCGCTGGCCGCTCGCGCAGACCTGCTCGCTCGGGCGGTCGGCCAGCAACGACGTCGTCATCGAAGACGGCAAGGTGTCGCGGCGGCACGCGCTCGTCCACAAGCAGGACGACGCCGAGCACTGGGTCATCGACCTCGGCAGCGGCAACGGCACCTATCTCAACGGCCGGCGCGTCATCCAGCCGACGCGGCTCGACGACGGCGACGCCCTGTCGCTCGGCGACCATGCGCTGACCTTCCGCCGCGTGACGGGCCGTGTCTCCCAACCACGCGAACGCAGCCACCTCTCGGCGCAGACCATCATCAACATCAAGAGTGTCGACTGCTGGATGCTCGTCGCGGACATCAAGGGGTCGACGGCGATGGCCGCCTCGCTGTCGCCGACGGAGATGGCAATGCAGGTCGGGCGCTGGATGGCGGCCTGCAAGGAGATCATCGACACGCACGACGGGGCCATCAACAAGTTCCTCGGCGACGGTTTTTTCGCCTACTGGCATCACGAGCCGGAGACGCCGCGCCGGTTCGCCTCGGCACTCACGGCGCTGATGACGTTGCAGCGGGACCGGTCACCGCAGTTCCGGCTGGCACTGCATCGCGGCGCGGTCGCTTTCGGGGGTGGCGGATCGCTCGGCGAGGACAGTCTCTCAGGGGTCGACGTGGTCGTCGCGTTCCGGATGGAGAAGATGGCCAGCGCGCTCGGGTGCGACGTGCTCGCGAGTGACGAGATCAAGGCCGGCCTCGCGGGGCTGATGGCGTTGCGCGATCTCGGGCAGCACGTCGTGCCCGGGCTCGAAAAAGCGGAACGACGACGGTTTCACGCCGTCGAGTGAGCGGTCCGGCGGGCAGCCCTTACTCTTTGCCGCCGCTCTTGTAGCTTTTCATCTCGGTCGTGGAGAACACGAGGCCTGCGGCTCCGAAGCCGCCGTCGACGTTCAGCGTTTCGCCGTGCACGAAGCGACAGTCGTCGGAGGCGAGAAAGACGGCCGCCGAGGCGATGTGCTCGGCGCGACCATAGTCGCCGGCCGGAATGCGGTCGAGGTAGGCTTTCGTCTGCTCCGGACCGTGGTTCGTGATCGGGGTGCGGATCGGACCCGGCGCGATGGCGTTGACGACGACGCCGAGAGGGGCGAGTTCGACGGCCATCACGCGCGTCAACTGCATGAGGCCCGCCTTGGCAGTGCCGTAGGCCGCGCGGCC
>JBGSJD010000066.1:0-2157 GCA_041742195.1 Hyphomicrobiaceae bacterium | reverse complement strand
CCTCTGCTTGCCATGATGCTGGCGGCCGAGGCGCGCCCGCCGGCGAAGCCCTAGCGGTCCCCGACGCCGGCCTCGCGGGCTTTCTCGGCGAGATAAGTTCGCCCCTCGAGCATGTCCTCGAGCGTTCCCCATCCGCACGTGTAGGGCCCGCGATAGCCGGCCCCCTCGATCAGCCGGAACATCTCGCCGAAATCCACCGTCCCCGTTCCCGGATGCATGTGGATCTCGTAAAGGCCGTTGTTGTCCGCGACGCGCACCTCACCGCACCGCGCCATGTCCATCCCCGCGACGAACCCCGCGATACCGAGCGGATCGTAGTGCGCGTGGTTGATCGTAAACGACCAGTCGACGGTCCCTGGCGCCCCGATCCGGTCGAGGAACTCCCGCGTGTCGGCCAGTGTATCCGGCATGTAATGCACCTCGGCGCGCTCCGGTTCGCCATTGAGGTTCTCGAGCAGAAGCCGCACACCCTGACGCCGCGCCACCTCGGCCATGCGTGAGAGCCGCGCGATCGCTGCCTCTTTCCGGAGCGCGGTGTCCCCGGTGAAATGATAGCCGCCGTGCACGATCACCCACTTCGCCGCGAGCCGCTTGGCGAGCCCGATGTAGGCTTCGAGATACGCATCCGCCGCCTCGCGCAGAAATGGCGAGATCTCGGCCATGTTCACCGCCGACAGCGTGTGCAGCGCCAGCCTCACGCCGTGCCGTTCGGCCGCCTCCCGCACGGCGTCGCAACGCCGCGCGTCGAAGCTTTCGAGCGCGTTTGGTGCAATGTCGCATTGCACGTCGATCGCCCGGACGCCGTGCCGCGCTGCCCATTCGACGGCGTCCTCGATCGCGAGCTTGCGCCCGACGTCGATGCCGATCCTGTCGATGAACGCCATGGGTGGAACTCCTCGCGCGAGCGTGTTGCGGGCTGACCCGCGATTTCAGCTCCACTATAGTCGCGGCATGAGCACAGAACCCAAGACCTATCGCGCCGCCCTCGTCACCGTTCCCGATGGCGAGCCCGTCCCCGTCGAAAAGGGCAGCCACGTCTATCTCGTCGATGGATCGGGCTACATCTTCCGCGCCTTCCACGCGCTGCCACCGCTGACGCGCCCCTCTGACGGCCTTCCCGTCGGCGCGGTTCATGGCTTCTGCCAGATGCTCTGGAAGCTGATGCAGGACGCCAAGGCCGGCCGCGGCCCGACGCATATCGCGGTCATCTTCGACGCCTCCCGCGAGAACTACCGGAACGAGATCTACAAGGACTACAAGGCGCACCGGCCGCCCGCCCCCGAGGAGCTGGTCCCTCAGTTCCCGCTGATCCGCGACGCCGTGAAGGCGTTCAACATCGCCTGCATCGAACAGGACGGCTACGAGGCCGACGACCTCATCGCCACCTACGCCCGCGAGGCGATCGCCAAGGGCGCCGACGTGACCATCGTCTCGTCCGACAAGGACCTGATGCAGCTCATCCAGCCCGGCGTCGTCATGCTGGACACGATGAAACTGAAAACCATCGGCCGCGACGAGGTGATCGAGAAGTTCGGCGTCGAGCCCGACAAGGTCGTCGACGTCCAGTCGCTCGCCGGCGACAGCGTCGACAACGTGCCGGGCGTGCCGGGCATCGGCATCAAGACGGCCGCCGAGCTGATCAAGGAATACGGCGACCTCGACACGCTCCTCGCCCGCGCCTCCGAGATCAAGCAGCCGAAGCGCCGCGAGAAGCTGATCGAATTCGCCGACCTCGCCCGCATCAGCCGCGAACTCGTGCGCTTGAAGCAGGACGTGCCGGTTGTCGTGCCGGTCGACGGCCTCGGCCTGCAGGAGGTCCTGCCAGACCCGTTGCTCGACTTCATGCGCACCATGGAGTTCAACACGCTGACCAAGCGCGTCGCCGAAGCGCTCGGCGTCGCCGTGCCCCCGCCACTCGAGAAATCCGTGGGCGCGAGCCTCAAGCCCGCGAACACCGGGACCGGCGACACTGCCACCGCATCATCCGACGGCAAATCTCCCGCCGACGTCGTCGCCTTCGCGCGTAGCGCCGCCCGCGAGCCGAAGATCGACCCCGCCCGCTACGAGACCGTCACCGACCTCGCCCGCCTCGCAGCCTGGATCGCGGAAGCCCGCGACATCGGCCGCGTCGCCTTCGACACCGAGACGACGAGCCTC
>JBGSJD010000065.1:0-4636 GCA_041742195.1 Hyphomicrobiaceae bacterium | reverse complement strand
GCGCCAGCGCCGGGATCAGGACGGCCACGGCGAGCAACCAGGGTGCGGCACGCGAGAACCACGGCGCCGTGCCGAGCCAGTGACGGATGCCGACGCAGGCGTGTGTCCAGACGATGAGCACCAGCAGGGTCTGGCGGATGGCGTGCTCGGGCCAGAGGAGGGCCAGGACGGGACGATAGTAGTCGGAGACGCCGAACAGGAGGGACGCGCCGCGGGTGCCGACGACGTGGTCGATCAGCAGCAGCGGAATGAGGAGGCCGGTGCCGATCTGGACCGCCTCCCAGGTGGGCATCCTTGGCGTGCACCGTTCCGAAATTCGAACCAGTCCGAGGACCATGTGCACCATGGACGCAGAGACCAGCACGAGACCGCCCGGAAGCGATCGGGTGACGGCGAAGCGCCACGTCTGGAGGCGGTCCATCAACTCGAGGCCGAAGAGGCCCGCGGCGTGATTGAGCAGGTGGGTGGTGACGAACAGGACGAGCACGAGGCCCGACAGCAGCCGGGCCTTCTGGGTCGCGGTGCCGGACCAGAGCAGGGACGGGCGCCGGCTGCGCGTCTCTCGGCTCGGCTCAGACAAGCATTTTCCAGGCGTTTCCGTCGGCGACGATACGCCCGGCCGTCGGGCCGGCGAAGTGGGTGCCGATCACGAGGACGGGCGTGCCGGCCAACTCGCTCAGCAGGCGGCGGCGGGTCGCCTCGCCCTCGGCGCGGTCGAAGTCGGCGGCCGAACACCACTCTGGCCGAGCGAACTGGCAGGGGTGGTGGGCGAAATCGCCGGTTATCAGGGCGCGCTCGCCCTTCGATTCGATCATCACGCTGCAATGGCCCGGCGAGTGGCCGTGGCTCGGCACGAAGCGGACCTCGGGGCATAGCCGGTGGTCGGCCTCGACCAGTTCGTGGAGGCCGCCGTCGACAATCGGCTGCACGCTGTCGGCGAAGACGGTCAGCATGTGCTCGGCCTCGGTCTGGCGGGCCCAGTGCTCGAACTCCTTGCGGCCGAAGATGTAGCGTGCCTTCGGGAAGGTCGGCACCCACTTGCCGTCGACGAGCTTCGTGTTCCAGCCGACGTGGTCGACGTGGAGGTGGGTGCACATGACCACGTCGATCTTGTCGGCCGGATAACCAGCTTCGGCGATGTCGGCGAGGAAGCGGCCCTGGCGCTCGTTCCAGGTTGGCACGCGGCGGCCCTGCTTGTCGTTGCCGAGGCAGGTGTCGACCATAATGGTGAGCGTGGGTGTTTCGACGATGAGGGCGTGGATGCTCATCTTGAGCTTGCCCATCTCGTCGGCGAAGTGGGGGATCAGCCACGAGATAGGCCGGATCGCCTCGGGGCTGGCGTCGGGCAGAATGAAGCGGCTGCCGCCCGTCGTCTCGAGCTCCACCACCTTGGTGACGGTCACATCTCCGATCGTCCAGCGCATCGCCTGCCTCCCGCTTGTGTTTCCGGGAGGCTAAGCTGGCGCGCTGCACCATGCCAAGCGGTGAAGCGCGCCGGTCTCGAAGTCTTTACTTCTCGGGCAGCGTCTGCGCGTAGGCGAGGGCGTCGACCGCGTCCTGCAACGGGAATGCGCGCAGGTTGATCATCGCCGCGCCCGGGTGGGAGTTGCGGATCTTGTGCAGCACTTCCCACGGCAGGGCCTTGGCTTCGGTGCCGATGTACCCTGGTTTTTCGGGCGTACCCCAGTTCAGAGCCTTGCCGTCGTGGCCGTGACAGGCGGCGCAGGTCGTCTGATAAAGCTCGGCGCCGCGCTTGCGGTTGCCTTTGACGACGCCGGTCTTGCGGTCGATGACCTTGTCCGCGTCGTGCTGGCCGGAGCGGACGAACGCCGCGAGGCGGAGCATTTCGTCGTCGGTGATCATCTCGGGCGTGTAGTTGTGCGGGGGACTGCGCATCATTCTTGCAATGGCCGCGGGCGTCATGCGCTGGGCGCCGCGAATACCTTTGACGCCGCTGTAGCGTTCGCCCATGGGCTGATCCTTGCCCTGCACGCCGTCCTTACCCTTGTAATCCCAGCCGTGGCATTCGACGCAACGCCATGTGGTGGCGCCCGAACGCTTGCCCTCTGCCGGATACGCGGGGTTGGTCACCTTGGGCTTCTTGCGATCGAGGGCGTCCCACCACGTATCGTAGATGCGGCCGCCGGCTGCGAGCGTCCAGGCGCGGGACGGTGCGTCCGGCGCGCCATGGACGAAGACCTGCAACGAGGAGCCGTGATCGGCCGGCTTGTCCTGGGCGTGCGTGACCGGCACGGAAAGCGCTGAGGCCAGAACAGCCAGAGCCACAGTGTAACGATGCATGGGGGGCCTCGTCGAACGAACGGAAAGCGGGAACTTGACGTTGCGCGCTTTTTACGGCGGGCTCAGTGACTTTGTCACGCTGCCCGTCGCCGCAGAGCACTTTTGCCCCGTATCACCCCACGTACGCCATGCACTCGATTTCGACCTTCATGCGGGGGTCGACGAGGCCCTTCACCTCGACCAGCGTCGAGGCCGGCAGGTGCGGCCCGAAGTAGGCAATGCGGCGCGGGTTGATGAGCGGGCGCTCGGTGATGTCGGTCATGAAGATCTGGACCTTGGTCACGTGCTCGGGGCCGGCGCCGACGGCCTTGAGGCACTTGTCGAGCGCGTTCATGGCGTGGTCGAACTGCTCGACGGTCGATTCCGGTATGGAGCCGTCCGGCGCCTCGCCGACGAGCCCCGACACCCAGACGACGGGGCCGGCCTTCGTCACATGGCAGAAGTGGCTGACGGGCTTCCGGAGTTCGGGCAGCAGATGACGCTCGATCTTGGTCATGGGAGGCTTCCTCTCGTCGGGAGTGACGGGGAAGCCTAGGACACTCAGACCCAGCCGGACAACTCGCGGCGCACGACCGCCTCGATCACGCGCATGCCGTCGTCGCTATCGTTGAGTGCCGGGATGTAGGCGAAGTCAGTGCCGCCATGCTCGACGAAGATCTCGCGGTTCTCGACGTCGAGTTCCTCGAGCGTCTCGAGGCAGTCGGCGGAGAAGCCGGGCGCGATCAGCGCGAGGCGCTTCACACCGGACTTCGCCAGCCGCTCCACCGTCTCGTCGGTGTAGGGCTGGAGCCAGGGATCGTTGCCGAAGCGCGACTGGAAGGTCGTCAGCCAGCGATCGGGCGTGAGGCCGAGGCGCTCGCGGACGAGGCGGGACGTCTTCATGCACTGGCAGTGGTAGGGATCGCCCTGCAGCAGGTATTTCTCCGGCATGCCGTGGAAGGTGGCGATGATCTTTTCGGGCTCGAAGGGCAGCTTCGCTAGGCCTTGCCGCACCGAGTTGGCGAGGGCGTCGACGTAAACCGGATCGTCATGCCAGGGCGGGGCGACGCGGATGGCCGGCTGCCAGCGCATGGTGATGAGATGGCGGAAGGCCTCGTCGGCGGCGGTGGCCGTGGTGGCGGCGGCGTACTGGGGATAGAGCGGCACCAGCAGAATGCGGTCGCAGCCGGCCTTCTGGAGGGCGTCGATGCGGGATGCGGTCGAGGGATTGGCATAGCGCATGCCCCAATCGACGACGACGTTCGGCAGCGCCTTCAGCGCTTCGGCGAGCTTTTCGGCCTGGGAGCGGGTGATGGTCTTCAGGGGCCCCTCGTTCCGCTCCTTGTTCCAGATGCTGTCGTAGTCGCGACCTTTCGGCCCCGGACGTACGGTCAGGATGATGAAATTCAGGATCGGCCACCACTTCCACCGCGGCTCCTCGATGACGCGGGGGTCCGAGAGGAACTGCTTCAGGTAGCGCCGCATCGACCAGTAGTCGGTGGCGTCAGGCGTGCCCAGATTGAGCAGGAGGACGCCAACGCGGCCGAGAGGCACGTCGGGGTGGTTGGTCGGCCAGCTCGCCGGCCGCTGACTTGGCATGTTGCGCTGCATGATCGGTCATATAAAGCCTGAGCGCCGGAATTGGAATTGTTCCAGGCTGGCGGCACTCTGCCTCAGGTGAGGGTGCGCAACAGCTCGGCGAAGAGGCGGCACCGGGGCACCAGCGACGAGACCAGGAGGTGCTCCTCGAAGGTGTGGGCGCCGGCCCCATCGACGCCGAGCCCGTCGAGCGTCGCGACGCCGAGGGCGCCGGTGAAATTGCCGTCGCTGCCGCCGCCGAACGAGCCGTGGCGTAGCTCGAAGCCGAGCCCGGCGGCGATGCCGTGGGCCTTCTCGAAGAGCGACATGGTCTCGCGGTGTGGCTGCCACAGGGGCCGAACCGGGCCGCGCTCGACCTCCACGCGGACGCCGTCCTCTTCACTCTCGAGGCCCTTCATGAGGGCGAAGACCTCGTCGAAGATGGCCTCGGTCGGGGCAACGGTGAGGACCTGGGCCCGACACTCGATCGGCATGACGTTGACGAAGGTGCCGCCGGAGATGGTGCCGACCGAGAAGGTCATGCCGCGATCGAAATCCGTCATCCGCTCGATGCGGTCGATCAGGGACGCCATGGCGCGGATGGCGCTGCGGCCCTGACGATTGGTGGCGCCGGCGTGGGCCGGCCGGCCGTAGGTCGTCACCCAGAATCGCTGGAAGGCGAAGCGGCCGGTGACCACGACGCCGTTCTTGCAGGGCTCCGTTACCAGCACGTACTTGTGGCGGCGCGCCTCGGCCTCGATCGCCTCGCGCGACGAGG
>JBGSJD010000064.1:0-1928 GCA_041742195.1 Hyphomicrobiaceae bacterium | reverse complement strand
GCTCTACATGGCGCTCGGCGTGCTGGCGGCCGTCATCGAGGCCCAGCGGTCCGGCAAGGGCCAGGTGGTCGACACCTCCATGGTCGAAGGCGCGGCCTCGCTCATGACGCCAACGTTTGGCGCGCTGGCGGCCGGCCAGTGGCGCGAGGAACGCGAAGCCAACCGCCTCGACGGGGGCTGCCATCACTACGGCGTTTACGAGACCAGCGACGGCGAGCACATCGCCATCGGTCCGAACGAGCCTCAGTTCTACGCCCTGATGCTGAAGGAACTGGGTCTCGAGGGCGAGGCGTTGCCGGCGCAGGGCGACCGCGACCACTGGCCCGAGATGCGCGCCCGCTTCGCCGCGATCTTCAAGACGCGGACGCGCGCCGAATGGACGGAACGCCTCGAGCAGAAGGACGTCTGCTTCGCCCCTGTCCTGCGCATGAGCGAAGCGCCCGATCACCCCCAGAACAAGGCGCGTGGGTCCTTCGTCACGGTTGATGGTGTCGTTCAGCCGGGCCCGGCGCCGCGCTTCTCACGCACGCCGAGCCATGTATCGCGCGGTCCGGCCTACGCGGGCGAACACACCCGGGAGGCGTTGCTCGCCTGGGGCATGACGCCCGAGCGCGTGGCGTCCCTCATGGCCGCTGGCGCCGCGCGCCAGCGGTGACCGGAGCGTGTCGCAAATTGGCGGTGGTTCGATCGATAAGGTCCGATGCCGTTTCAGGCACGTACTCGTGTCACAACATCGGAGGATCACATGCTGAAACTGAACCGCCGCACGGTCTTGTCGGGAGCGGCCGCCGCCGCCGCATTCGGCCTGAACGGCCCGCTCGAGATCATCGGATCGGCGAACGCCGAGACGGCCGCCCCGTCCCCGCTCAATCCGAAGTCCCTGTCGTTTCACAAGTTCAAGATCGGCGACGCCACGGTGACGACGCTCTTCGACGGCGCCATGACCCGTGATCATTCGCCGGGCTTCATCAAGAACGCCTCGGTCGATGACGTGAAGGCCTCGCTCAAGGCACTGGGCATGCCGGATGACAAGGTGCCGAACAGTTACACCATCACGGTGGTGGAGATCGGCGGCAAGTCGGTCATGTTCGACGCTGGCAATGGGGCGGGCCGCACGCCGGGCATTGGCCTCCTGCACGCCAGCATGAAGGCGGCGGGGCTCGATCCGATGAAGCTCGACGCGGTCATCGTCACGCATTTCCACCCCGACCACATCTTCGGCCTCTATGCCGCCGGCGATGCGCCACTCTACGCCACGGCAGAGATCGTCGTTCCGGAAGCGGAGTACGCCTATTGGGCCGATCCGTCCGTGATCGAGAAGCTGCCCGAAGCGCGGCGCGGCATCGCCCGTCGCGTGCAGGCGTCGATGCCGGGCTGGAAGAACCTGCGTCGCGTGGCCGCCGAGGCCGAGGTCATGCCGGGAGTCCGTGCGGTGTCGACGCCGGGCCATACCCTCGGCCACACCAGCTATCGCGTGACATCCGGCGCCCAGAGCATGCTTGTCCTTGGCGACGTGACCAACATCGCCGCAGTGAACCTCCGCAATCCCGGCTGGCACATCATGTTCGATCAGGATGCGGTCATGGCGGAAGCGACGCGCCGCCGCGTAATGGATCAGGCCATCGCCGACAAGACGATCTGTGTCGGATACCACTGGGGTATGCCAGGGGCGGGCACCATCGCGAAGGACGGGCAGGGCTACGCGTTGGTCCCCGTGGCCTGACGCGCGTCCACGCTCGGGTCCGCGACAGGGCCTCCGACCGGCAGACCGTTACTGTTTTCCGGTTGTCGGCTTCGCAGGGTCGGCCGTCTCGTTGGCTTTGCGCTCCGTGGCGGGTTGAGCCGCAGGCGCCGATGCAGGTGCCGGCGCAGCAGTTACCCTCAGGGTTTCAGCTGGACTCACTCCTGCAGCCACTTGTATTGCTCAT
>JBGSJD010000063.1:0-2315 GCA_041742195.1 Hyphomicrobiaceae bacterium | reverse complement strand
CGTTGGCGATCTTGAAGCAGCTCATGGCGACCGTGGTGATGGCGCCGTGCGTCATCAGCATCGCGTCGTGGGCGGCCAGCGCCTCGAACTTGTTCGGCGCTGACGTGAACGGCAGCCCGGTGATGGCGGCGATGCGGGCGGCCACCTTGTCCGCGAACCCGATCGGCGAGGCGAGCCCGGTGCCGACGGCCGTGCCACCCTGCGCGAGTTCCATCAGCATAGGCAGCGTCTGCTCGATGCGCTTGATGCCGTTGGCGATCTGCGTGGCGTAGCCCGAGAATTCCTGGCCGAGCGTGACCGGCGTCGCGTCTTGCGTATGCGTGCGGCCGATCTTGATGATGTCTTTCCAGCTCTCGGCCTTGGCGTGGAGTGCGCCGTGCAGCTTCCGGAGCGCCGGCAACAGGTCGTGCACGATCTGCTCGGCGCAGGCGATGTGCATCGCCGTCGGATAGGTGTCGTTCGACGACTGGCTCATGTTGACGTGGTCATTGGGATGCACGGGCGTCTTCGAGCCCATCACCCCGCCCATCAGCTCGATGGCCCGGTTCGAGATCACCTCGTTGGCGTTCATGTTCGACTGCGTGCCCGAGCCGGTCTGCCAGACGACCAGCGGGAAATGGTCGTCATGCTGGCCGTCGATCACCTCCTGCGCGACCTGCACGATTACGGCGCCGAGCTTCGGATCGAGCTTGCCGAGCTCCATGTTGGCTTCGGCCGCCGCCCGCTTGACGATCCCGAGCGCCCGGATGATCGGCTTCGGCTGCTTTTCCCAGCCGATCTTGAAGTTGCCGAGCGAGCGCTGCGCCTGGGCCCCCCAGTAACGCGAGGCGTCCACTTCGATCGGGCCGAAGGTATCGGTCTCTTTGCGGGTTTTCGGGCTGGTCATCGGCGCTCCGGAAAGGTTCGGGGTCGTTGCACGGGATCCGTTGCGCCCGGATTAATCCCGGGGCCGCCCGCGCGCAAGACGCTTGGTGTCACTCGTGTTCCGGTGCCGGACGACGAGCGGGAGCCGGAAATCAGCAGCTTGCCGGGATCGCGAGCGTGTCCGTATGGCCGACCACGGCGTGCGTCCGCTTGATGGCCGTCCAGCTCGCGATGACGTCGGCCGGCACCGATCCCGTCTCTAGGACCGCCGCCGCGAACCCCTCGGCCAGATCCTTGATCAGCTTCGCGTCGGCAGCGCCGAGCTGCCAGGGCGTGTCGGCTTCGTGGACGTCGTAGGCGGCCGATTGCAACGTTGCGCCGAGCGCCGCCGGAGCAGCCGGCCCGGCCGACGCGCCGAACCCCTTGTCCCCCGCCTGATGGGCGGTGAAAGCCCTCAGCATGCGCGAATCTGCCGGATGCGCCGGCGTCCATTCTTGCTGCCCGTTGTAGGTGAGGACGGTGAAGAACACCGCCTTCCGCTCGGCGACGGCACTGACGAGCCGGCCGATGAACTCCGGCGAGCAGAGGTCGAAGAACGCCGAAGCCGTCACGATGTCGGGTTTGGCGCCGAGCGCCTGACCCAGGTCCGCATTGAGATCCGCCTGCCGGAAGGTGACGGAGAGGATCTTTCCGTCCTTCTCGAGCCGGAGGCCATCTCCCTCGACCCTCGAAGCCTCGGCCCATCCCGCGAGCGTCTCGCGCGCAGCAGCCAGCAGGCGCGCGTCGTAATCGACCAGCGTCCAGGCTTGGGCGGCCGGCAGATAGCCGTAGGTTCCGCGCAGGTTGGAGCCGGTTCCGCAGCCGAGATCGACCACGCTGATGGTCTCCCGGTCGACGAAATGGGCGCCGAGACGGGCAGCAAGCGCGTCGTCCCGCGAACGATGGTCGACGGGCTCTCGAAGGGCCAGCCAATCTGGGGAGAAGCCACTCATGCGCGAACCTTCCTGATGGCGCCGGCCACGAGCCGCGCCGTGTCTTCCCAGCGTGGGAGCGTCTGTCCGGCGCTCCAGGATGCCTTGGCCATGGCGGCCTTGAGCGCCTTGTCACGCAGCACCCGCCCGATCGCGTCCGAAAGCGCGACACCGTCCCCGGGAGGCACCTTGACGGCCGCCGAATCAGGCGCGGTCTCAGCTGCCGCGCCGCCGGTCGTGCAAACGATCGGGAGGCCGCGCACCATGGCTTCGGCGAGCACCATCCCGTAGCCCTCGAACAGCGAGGGCATGACGAAGATGTCGGCCTCGCCGTACTGCCGCGACAGATCGGCATTCGACAGGGCGCCCGTGAGCGTGACCCGTGACGCGAGCCCGCTTGCGGCGATCTGCGCGACCAGGGCCTCGGTTGTCGCGGGGCTTCGATCGCCCGCGCGGACGATGGTCAAGGACCAGTCGAGG
>JBGSJD010000062.1:0-4729 GCA_041742195.1 Hyphomicrobiaceae bacterium | reverse complement strand
CACACCTGGACGGAGGCGCTGCTCGGCGCGGACAAGCCGGTCGTCGCGGCCGTCAATGGCGCCGCCGTCGGTGGCGGTCTCGCGCTGGCGCTGCTCTCGGACATCGTCATCGCCAGTTCGACCGCCTACTTCATGAGCGGGTATTCGAAGCTCGGCGCGCTCCCCGATATCGGCGTGCTGCAGACGTTGCCGTGGGCCATCGGTAGCCTCCGGGCCAACGAGATGATCCTGCTCAACCGGCGGTACACGGCCGAGGAAGCCGTGCAGATCGGCCTCGTCAACCGGTGCGTCGCGCCCGAGGCGCTGATGGACACCGCCATGGCGGCGGCGAACGAACTGGCGTCCGGGCCGCGAGCGATGCTCACGATGTCGAAGGTGATGATGAAGCGCGCCTACGAATCGAGCTTCGAGGAGTTCCTCGAGCGGGAGGCGATCGCGCAGGCCGTCGCCTTCGGCAGTCCCGAATTCGCGGAAGGAGTCGACGCCTTCCTCGCCAAGCGCAAGCCCGACTTCAACCGGTGAACTTGCGGCTCACACGTCGCGGCGGATGACGAACCGGTAGGTGCTGCCGGTCGTCGTCTGCTCGACGAGGCTGTGCCGACCCGTCTCGCAGAGCGCCGTCACATCCCGGACGGCTGCCGGATCGGTCGCCAGAAGCTCGATCGTCCCCCCGACGTCGAGCGAGCGGAGCGCCTTGGTCGCCTTCAGGATCGGCAGCGGGCAATTGAGATTGCGCGCATCGACGAGCTTGTCTGCCATGGGCCTCTGGTCCCGGGTGCGGTCGGCGTGTCCGGCCACCGCCTTACGACAGGCCGCCCGTGACGTCGAGGTCGCGCGGGTGCCTCCGCGTTTGCCGTGGCTGGCCGGACCGCGCTTGCGCGGGAGGTGACATCGTTGCAGTGTCCACCCGGCCGCGAGTCGGGCTCTCGACGTGGGCAGTCGGGGCTTGTGCCGAGGTTTGGGGCAGACGGGTTTCGGACCCGGACTTGGGGGATGGATGGCAGACGCCGGCGAGCCGAGGCGAACGTTCGCCTTTACGTTCGGTCTGGAGCGGCTCGGGCTCCTGGCGTTGCGCGCGCCGTGGCTGTCGGCCGTGGTCATTCTCGTCCTGTCGGCGCTGGCCTTGGCAGGGGTGCTCCGGCTCAAGGTGGACGACAGCCTCTCCGAGCTGTTCCGCACGAATACTGCGGAGTTTCGGCAGTACGAGGCCATCGACCGGCTGTTTCCATCGAGCGAGTACGACGTTCTGGTCGTCGTCGAGGGCGCGGACCTGCTGACGCGGGAAAAGCTCGCGGCGTTCAGCGACGCGATGATCGAGCTGCAGCTCACGGACGGCGTCAAGGGCCTCGTCTCCATGCTCGCGGCCCGCGGAAAGCCGGACGCCACCGGTTATGCGCCGCCCGTGGTGCCTGACGAGTTGCCGCAAGGTGCCGCGTACGACGAGGTCATCAAGCGGCTTCGGAGCAACGAGATCGTCACCGGCAAGTTCCTCTCGGACGATGGAACGCTGGCGCTCGCCGTTCTGGCGCTCGATCGTCAGCTGGTCGAGGAACGCGGGGCAAAGGCTGTCATCGGCGCGATCCGGACCGCCGTCGAGACGGCGTTGCAAGGCTCGGGCCTGAAAGTGCAGCTCACCGGCGCGCCGGTCATGCAACTCGAGATCCGGAACGCCGTCGAACGGGACCGGCTCGTCTACAACGGTCTCGGGTTCCTCATCGGCGCGGGCATCGCCTTCCTGTTCTTCCGGCGGGTGTCGCTGACGCTGATCGCGATCGCCGGGCCGTCGATCGCGATCCTGTGGACCCTCGGTGTCGTCGGCGGTCTCGATTACCGGTTGAATCTCTTCATCAATGTCATCACGCCGCTGATCCTGGTGTCGGGCTTTTCCGATTCGATGCACCTCGTGTTCGCCATCCGTCGGGACATCATGGCGGGCGTCGATCGCCTGACGGCGGCGCGGAATGCGATCCTCGACGTGGCGCCGGCGTGCCTGCTGACAGCCATGAACGCCGCGCTCGCGCTCCTGTCGTTCGCGTTCGCCGAGAGCGCTCTGATCCGCACCTTCGGGACGGCGGCGCTACTGGCGGTCGCCATCTCCTACGTCGCGGTCGCCGTGGTGGTGCCGACGTTGGCCGCGCTTCTCATCCGTAGTGAGCCGGCGGCCGATCTAGCCGTCGAGCCCAACAGCGACGGCGGTATCGGGATCATCGGGCGGATCACGGACGGCATCGCGCGGACCGTTCTCAAGGCGCCGCTCGGTTGGACCATCGCGTCGGTGGCCGCCGTTGCCATCGCGGCCGCCGGGTACGTTCAGCTCGTGCCGCAATATCGGCTCGCCGATCAGGTGCCCGACAAGGAGCAGGCGCTCGCGGCGACGGGCCGGCTCGACCAGAAGCTGACCGGGGCCAACCCGGTCCACGTCATGATCCGCTGGGCGGGGCCGCACGGGCTCTACGACCCGGCCACGGTCAGCACGATTGCGGCGGCGCACGAGGTGCTCGAGAAGACCGCCGGTCTCGGCAACGTCTGGTCGCTGGAAAGCCTCCGGCGCTGGCTCGCCGACGCGGGCGACACGCGGATCGAGACGGTGGAGCGTTACGTCAAGGTGCTGCCGGAACATCTGGTCCGGCGCTTCATCGCGGAGGGGGAGAAGGCCGTCCTGGTGACGGGCCGGCTGCCCGACGTCGATTCGAGCCAGATCCTGCCCGTCGTCGAGAAGATCGACGCCGCGCTCGATCCCGTGCGCAAGTTGCATCCCGGGTTCGAGATCTCGGTCACCGGCCTCCCGGCCATTGCGGCACGAAACTCGGCGCGGCTCATCGGGGAGCTCAACTGGGGGCTCGTCGGCGACATGTTCGTGATCTTCATCTTCCTCGGCATTGCGCTGCGGTCGCTGCTGGCGGGCGTCGCGAGCATCCTGCCGTCGGTGTTTCCGATCTTCGCGACCGGCGCGCTGCTGCACTGGTCGGGGGAAGGGCTGCAGTTCGCGTCGATCATCGCGATCACCGTCGCGTTCGCGCTCGCCATCGATTCGACGATCCATTTCCTGAACCGCTTCCAGCTCGAGGAAGCGCGGCCCGGCGTCGCCTCGACGGGCGAAGCATTGCTGCGGACGGTGCATCACATCGGGCCGGCCGTCGTCCTCACCACGATCGTCCTCGCGCTCGGTCTCGGCGTGACCATCCTCTCCGACCTGCCGTCGTTGCGGCTCTTCGGAAAACTCGCCGGGTTCTGTCTCTTCGTGTCGCTGATCGGGCAGCTCGTCATCCTGCCGGCGTCGATCGCGCTGTTCCGGTCGTTCGTGCCGAGGCCGGTGACGGCCACTGGCGCACCGCAGGGTGCACGATGATCGCGCCGGCCCAGCAGTTCGCGTCGGACAATCAGGCCGGGATCTGCCCCGAGGCCCTCGCGGCGCTCGTCGCGGCGAATGCCGGCGGGCACGAGCCATCCTATGGCGACGACCGCTGGACGGTCGCGCTCAGGGAGCGGATGTGCCGCCTGTTTGAGACGGACACGGCGCAGACGTTCCTCGTCTTCAACGGCACCGCGGCCAACGCGCTGGCGCTGTCGGCGCTGTGCCGGCCGTTCGAGGCGACGATCTGCCATGCCTTTTCGCACATCGAGACGGACGAGGCGGGAGCGCCCGAGGTGTTCTCCGGCGGAGCCAAGCTGCTCACCGTCGATACGCTAGGCGGCAAGCTGACGCCGGTCGCCGTCGAGGCGGCCGCGCGTCGGTACGAAGGCTTCCATCACGTGAAAGCGCGGGCGCTCTCGCTGACGCAGTCGACGGAACTCGGGACAATTTATTCGCTGGCGGAACTCGGTGCGCTTTCGGCCGTGGCGCGCCAGTACGGTCTCCGCGTCCACATGGACGGGGCACGATTCGCCAATGCGGTTGCTTCGCTCGGCTGCGCGCCGGCTGATGTGTCATGGCGCGCCGGCGTCGATGTCCTCTCGTTCGGGCTCACCAAGAACGGGCTGGCGCTGGGCGAAGCCATCGTCTTCTTCGATGCCGCGCTGGCCGAAAGCTTCGCGTGGCGGGTCAAGCAGATGGGGCAGCTCGCGTCGAAGATGCGGTTTCTCGCGGCGCCGTGGCTCGCCATGCTGGGGGATGACACCTGGATCCGGCACGCGCGGCATGCCAACGCCATGGCGGCGCGGCTGGCGGCGGGGCTCTCGCCCGTTGCGGGTGTTCGACTTCTCCATCCGGTAGAGGCGAACGCCGTATTCGCGGATCTGCCGGTCGCCGCCCAGGCGCGGCTCAGGGCCAGGGGCTGGCGGTTCTACACGTTCCTTGGCGAAACGGGCTGCCGGTTGATGTGCGCCTGGGACACGACGCCCGAGACCGTCGACCGGTTCGTCGCGGACGTCGCGCTTTCTGCCTGACCAACGGCGCGAACGAAAATGGGACGGCCGTTTCCGGACCGTCCCTCCAACTCACAACCGTGCGAGGTCCGTTACTGGCTCTCGATCACGCCGAGGATGTCCTTGGCGAGCGATGCGGCCTGCTCGAAATTGCTGGCGTCGCACATCGTCTCCATCTTGGTGAAGAGCTCGTCGAGCTTCTCGAGCTTCTCATCGGAGAACTGCTTGCCTTCGGCGGACTGGCCGAGTTCGGCGGCTGCCGCGATGCAGTTGTCGAGTGACGTCTGGGGCGCGGTCGGGTCGACGGTCGCCTCTGCCGTGGCGGCGGGTGTCGACGGCGCCGGTGCGGCCTGCGTTTCGACCG
>JBGSJD010000061.1:0-1740 GCA_041742195.1 Hyphomicrobiaceae bacterium | reverse complement strand
GGGGCTTGATGCCGCGCTTCTGGGCCTCGGCAGCGGTCATGAGCACGACGGCGGCGGCGCCGTCGTTGATGCCCGACGCGTTCGCGGCCGTGACGGAGCCGGCCTTCGAATCGAAGGCCGGGCGCAGCTTGGAGATGCCTTCGAAGGTCACGCCTTCCTTGATGTATTCGTCATCGGAGACGATCGTCTCGCCCTTGCGGGTCTTGATGACGACCGGCACGATCTCGTCCTTGAAGCGGCCGGACTTCTTCGCCGCCTCGGCCTTGTTCTGGGAGGCGACCGCGAACTTGTCCTGCTCCTCGCGCGTGATCTGCCACTGGCGGGCCACGTTCTCGGCGGTGGTGCCCATGTGATAGCCGTTGAAGGCGTCCCAGAGACCATCCTTGATCATGGTGTCGATGAACGACGTGTCGCCCATCTTCGTGCCGTCGCGAAGGTGCATCGCGTGCGGCGCCTGGCTCATGCTCTCCTGACCGCCGGCGACGACGATCCTCGCGCCATCGAGCACCTGCTGGGCGCCGAGTGCCACGGCGCGTAGGCCGGAGCCGCAGAGCTGATTCATGCCCCAGGCCGGGGCATCGACCGGAATGCCGGCCGCGATCGATGCCTGGCGTGCCGGGTTCTGGCCGGCCGCGGCCGTCAGGATCTGGCCCATGATGACCTCATCCACGTCGCCGGCTTCGACATTGGCACGCTTCAAGGCCGCTTCGATGGCAACCTTTCCGAGTTCATGCGCCGGAACCGCGGCCAACGATCCGTTGAAAGAGCCGACGGGGGTGCGGGCTGCGCTGGCAATGACGATGGTGGTTTCCGGGTTCATTCAACGTGCTCCTTCTACGTCTACAAGCGGGCGATGTTCTACGTCGGGCCATGTCTTGTCAGGCCGTGTCTTGCGAGGTCGGACGGTCTCGGCCGTTCCGTGGCAGTCTGGTCGGGCTCCCCATCAGGCGGCGGCGCGAGGGGCGATCGGGCGCTCGGATGCTGCCTTTAACGGTTAGAGGGTTATTTGACGCACCGCAATTGCCCACCGTCCGGGAAACGGCACGATCACGACGTGCCGCCCGTCTCGTGGCGGGATGGCGGCAGGAGGCCGGATCGCCCGCCCGGGTGGCACGTCGCGACCTGCGACGTTTTGTTTCCCCTTGGGGTGCAATGTGCTATCGTTTTCGCAGGTGCAGTAATCGGTATGGGCGCGAGATGCTGAACAAAGCCGAGCAATCGAGCGACAAAAAAGAACCTGTCGTCGTCAAGAAGTACGCCAATCGCCGGCTGTACAACACCGAGACCAGCACATACGTCACCTTGGACGATCTGGCGACGATGGTTCGTGCCGAGCGCGACTTCGTCGTTTTCGATGCCAAGACTGGCGAGGATCTGACGCACGCGGTGTTGACCCAGATCATCGTCGACGAGGAGAGCAAGGCCGGTACCCAGACCCTGCTGCCGATCCCGTTCCTGCGTCAGCTGATCCGGTTCTACGGCGATACCATGGAGCGCATGGTTCCGAGCTACCTGCAGGTGAGCCTCGAGACACTGGCCAAAGAGCAGGAACGCTTCAGGAAGCAGTTCACGACCGCTTTCACGCCGCAGGGGGCCTTCGAGGCCTACCAGGAGCAGGCGCGCAAGAACCTCGCGATGTTCGAGCATGCGATGACGATGTTCACGCCGTTCACGCCGCCGATGAAGCCGGGCGCGCCGAGCGAGCCGACCCGCGCCGAGCCGCAGCGTGGGACAGGGGCG
>JBGSJD010000060.1:0-3140 GCA_041742195.1 Hyphomicrobiaceae bacterium | reverse complement strand
GGCCCACGATGCCGAGGACGGCGGCGCAGCGCTGGCCGCCCATCTGAGGCCGATCGAGCTGGCGCTGGCCGAACTCGCGGAAGTGTCCGTCACGCAGCAGGACGCCGCCCGCCTCGCAAGGGGCCAGTCGGTCCTTCTGCGCGGCCGCGATGCGCCGATCGCCACCGGCGAGGCCTACGCCATCTGCAAGGGAACGCTGGTGGCGCTGTGCCAGATGGATCGCGGAGAGATCATCCCGATCCGGGTATTTAGTTACAGTCAATAGAGCCGCGAACAACGCACTCCGGGCGGCGCGCCCTGCAGCGAAAACCACTCGCGAAAGCCCGGTATTGGTGTATAACGCGCCAAGCTGCCGTCCCGAGAGACGATGGCTGTGCGACCCGGCTGGACGACATCCCGGCCGAGGCCGATCAGGAAGACGGCCGCTCCGAATGGAGCCACGCCTTCCATCCCCAGAACAAGAAAGGATGAACCCGATGTCGCTGACCGTTGAACGTAAAAGCCAGATCGTCAAGGATTTCGCCGCGAAGGAAGGTGACACCGGGTCGCCCGAGGTTCAGATCGCGCTCCTGACCGAGCGGATCAATGGGCTGTCCGACCATTTCAAGATGCACAAGAAGGACAACCATTCGCGCCGCGGGCTGCTCAAGATGGTCAGCAAGCGTCGCCAGTTGCTGGACTACGTCAAGTCGAAGGACGAGGCTCGCTATCAGAAGATCATCGAACGTCTCGAGCTGCGCCGCTGAGCTGCGCAGGAGGGCCGTTCGCGCCCTCCAGAGACGGACCGACACCCTCGACGACACTGCAATGCGCCGGCCCGCACGAGGGTTTGCGGCGCATTGATCATTTGGCCGGCATCTGTCCAAGGGGACGGAGGGCCCGCCAGCCGACACTGAACGCAAGAGACCGAGATAAAATATGTTCGAGATTCACAGGGAAGAAATCGAGTGGGGCGGCCGCAAGCTCCGTCTGGAGACGGGACGCATGGCCCGCCAGGCCGACGCGGCCGTCGTCTGCCAGTATGGCGAGACGAGCGTGCTTGCGACCGTCGTGGCCGCCAAGACCGTCAAGCCGGGGATCGATTTCTTTCCGCTGACCGTCAACTATCAGGAAAAGACCTACGCCGCCGGCAAGATCCCGGGCGGCTTCTTCAAGCGTGAAGGCCGCCCCTCCGAAAAGGAGACGTTGACCTCGCGCCTGATCGACCGTCCGATCCGCCCGCTGTTCGTCGACGGCTTCAAGAACGAGACGCAGGTGGTGATCACCGTGCTCTCCTTCGACATGGAGAACGATCCCGACATCGTGGGCATGGTCGCCGCCTCCGCAGCGCTGACGCTGTCGGGTCTGCCCTTCCTCGGCCCCATCGGTGCGGCCCGCGTCGGTTTCGTCAACAATGAGCTGGTGCTGAACCCGCTCATGGACGAGATGGCGAACAGTTCGCTCGATCTCGTTGTTGCAGGCACGGTCGACGCCGTGATGATGGTCGAGAGCGAGGCTCAGGAGCTCTCCGAGCAGCGCATGCTCGACGCGGTGGTATTCGGCCAGAGCGGCTTCCAGCCGGTCATCGACGCCATCATCCGCTTGGCCGAGAAGTGCGCCAAGGAGCCGTGGAACTTCCAGCCGAAGGACACGAGCGAACTCAAGAACCAGATGCGCGGCCTGATCGAGGCCGATCTGGCTGCAGCCTTCCAGACGCCCGAGAAGCAGAAGCGCCACGAACTGGTCGACGCCGCGAAGAAGAAGGCGTTCGTCGCCATGATGCCGGCGGACGCCACGCCCGAGCAGCAGGTCACGCTCGCGGGCGTGTTCAAGGCACTCGAGGCTGATGTCGTGCGCGGCAACATCATCAAGACGGGCCTTCGTATCGACGGTCGCGACCTGAAGACGGTGCGCCCGATCGTCTCCGAGATCCAGGTGCTGCCCCGCACCCACGGCTCGGCGCTCTTCACGCGCGGCGAGACCCAGGCGCTGGTGGTCGCGACGCTCGGCACCGGCGACGACGAGCAGTTCATCGACGCGCTGGAAGGCACCCGCAAGGAGCGCTTCCTCCTGCATTACAACTTCCCGCCCTACTCCGTGGGCGAGACGGGCCGCATGGGCTCGCCGGGTCGCCGCGAGATCGGCCACGGCAAGCTCGCATGGCGCGCCGTCCGTCCGCTGCTTCCGGCAAAGGAAGAGTTCCCCTACACGATCCGTATCGTCTCCGAGATCACGGAATCGAACGGCTCTTCATCGATGGCCACGGTCTGCGGCTCGTCTCTGGCGCTGATGGATGCGGGCGTACCGCTGAAGTCGCCGGTCGCCGGCATCGCCATGGGCCTGATCAAGGAAGGCAACGACTTCGCCGTCCTGTCCGACATCCTCGGCGACGAGGATCACCTGGGCGACATGGACTTCAAGGTGGCGGGCACGGTCAACGGTGTCACGTCGCTGCAGATGGACATCAAGATCACCGGCATCACCGAGGAGATCATGCGGGTGGCGCTGGAGCAGGCGCATGCCGGCCGGATCCACATCCTCGGCGAGATGGCGAAGGCCATCAACTCGGCCCGCACCGAACTCGGCGAGCACGCGCCGCGCATCGAGACGATCAAGATCCCGGTCGACAAGATCCGTGAAGTGATCGGCTCCGGCGGCTCCGTCATCCGCGAGATCGTGGCGGAATCCGGCGCCAAGATCGACATCTCGGACGACGGCACGGTGAAGATCGCTTCCGCCAACCGTGACTCGATCGAGAAAGCCATGCAGCGCATCCGCGGTATCACGTCCGAGCCCGAGATCGGCCAGATCTACAAGGGCAAGGTCGTGAAGATCATGGAGTTCGGCGCCTTCGTGAACTTCTTCGGTCCGAAGGACGGCCTCGTCCACATCTCCCAGCTCACTCAGGGCCGCCCGGCGACTGTCGGCGAGGTCGTGAAGGAAGGCCAGGAGGTTTACGTCAAGCTGCTGGGCTTCGACGACCGTGGCAAGGTCCGCCTCTCGATGAAGATCATCGATCAGGCGACCGGCAAGGAGATCCCCGGCGCAGTCGATGACGACCGCGGCGGCAGCGGTGGCGGTAGCGGCGGTGGTGGTGGCGGCCGTAGCCGCGGCGGCGATCGTGGTGGAGATCGCGGTGGCGACCGCGGCGGTGATCGCGG
>JBGSJD010000059.1:0-2143 GCA_041742195.1 Hyphomicrobiaceae bacterium | reverse complement strand
AGCGCCAGCACCTCGCGGGCCCGGGCGACATCGGGCGAAAGGCGGCCCCGTGCGAACAGACCGAGCGAGTCCTCGGAAAGCGTCTCCCAGGCCCCGATCGGTTCGGCCGGATTATGCTGGAAGAGAAGTCGGACACCTCGTGCGCCGCGCGTCGCGAGCGTTTCCTCGAAGGCCCCGCGCGCGATGACGTCGCGGCCGAGGTCTTCGCGCTCGAACAGCGACGCGTAACCCTCGAACACCCCGTCGTCGCCGACGGACTTGAGATCGAGCCGCGTGAAAACGGCCTCATCCGGCATGTGCATGTGGCGTGCCTGCAGAAGGTGATTGGGGAGACGGAACGGCGGGGAGCCCGTCACTCGGCGAGCGGCGAGAAGCCGGCGATGGCCCGCTTCTCGTCGCGGGAGAGAAAGGTCGTCCGCTCGAGGCTGGCCCAGAGCGCGTCCCGCTCGCCGGACAATGCCGGGAGCGAATCGAGATCGGGCTTCAGCACGAGGGCCCGACCGTCGAGCCGCCCGAGCCAGCCCGAGAGGCCGAGCGCGATCCGCTCGACCTGTGGCAGTACGGTCGAGCGCCAGAACGTGCGCTGCGCCTCGGCGAGGTTCGAGTAGGTGTTGTCGCCCGGGATGCCGAGCAGCATCGGCGGTACTCCAAGAGCGAGAGCGATCTCGCGCGCGGCGACATGCCGGGCCTCGATGAAGTCCATGTCCTTGGGCGACAGCGACATCGCCTTCCAGTCGAGCCCGCCCTCGAGAAGAAGTGGCCGCCCGGCGTTGGCTGCCCCCTGGAAGCCCGCCTCAAGCTCCACTTTCAGCCGCTCGATCTGCTCGGCCGTCAGGTTTCCGTCGCGCGCCGTGTAGACGATGGCGCCGGATGGCCTGGCCGAGTTGTCGAGCAGCGCCTTGTTCCACCGCTGGGCCGCGTTGTGGAGATCGATGGCGCCGGCCGCGGCCTCCAGCGGTGAGAGGCCGTAGTGGTCGTTGGTCGGATGGAAGAGTTTGATGTGCAGCACCGAGCGGACACCGTCAGCCGCCTCGCCGGCGATGCGGACCGTGCGCCCGCCGGCCGAGTAGTCGAAGGCCTCGGGCCAGCCGTCGGCACCGGGAACAATGCGCACCCGGTCGGGCCGGAGCGTGTGCAGCTCCCGGATCTCGCCGTCGAGCGCGATGGCCTCGATGTAGGCGTTGCCGGAGACGAGCAGGAAGCCCGCGAGCCGCTGCATGAAGTCGGGCCATGTCTCGTGGCTGTTCGGCCGCCGGATGAGCGACAGCAGCGGATGCTCCTCGATCTCCTGCTCCCCGTCGTAGAGGAGGAGGGGCACGTGGCCCGCACACTCCGCGATCATGCGCACGCAGCGATAGACGATGGCGTTCTGCATGAAGCCCTCGCTCGCGAAGGCGGCGTAGTCGCGTGGCGCCCAGACCGGCCGGTGCAGGTTCTCGAAGGCGATGAGCCCACCAGCCGCCGACGCTTTGCCGGCGAGCGGCGACACGACAGCGGGCGTGCTGGGACGGCCGGTGAAGACGGCAGCGAGCCGCCCACCGAAACTGGCGAGACGCGACGACATGCGGTGAGACCTCAGGAAGATGACAGGGCACACGCGGTGCCGGGCGAACGGGACACTCTCAAAGGCGACGGATGACCGGATCGCGGGTCGTCGTCAGCATCAGCTCGGTGAGCGCCCAGACCAGCGCATCCACCCGATCGGGACTGCGTCCCTCGGACAGCCCCTCGGGCCCGAAGTCGCACATCTGGTTCTCGAGCGCCGGGAACTCGCCGACGTGCACGACGCGGTTCTCGGCATAGAGCGCGGAGATCGGTTCAGCGCGGGCGAACTTGCCGCGCGAGGCGTGCACTTTCTTGACGGGCGCATTCGCATCCACCTGCCGGATGACGTTGACGACGAGATCGCCCCCCTGGTTCGCCTCGGCGACGATGCGGTCGGCGGCGAAGTCGCGGTAGGCGGCGATGACGGCCCTGGCCCATGTCGCCGGATCGCGCCCCTGGAGCGAGCGGTCGGCGAGCACATAGGCACGGCCATCGGGGCCGAGGCCGGCAACGACGATGCCGCACGTGTCGGCGTTCTCCGTGGCCGTGACCGGCGGGTCGACGGCAACGACGATCCGGCGCAGCTCGGGAGCGATCT
>JBGSJD010000058.1:0-2475 GCA_041742195.1 Hyphomicrobiaceae bacterium | reverse complement strand
TCGCGCCCGTCCGGCGACGCCAGCACGACCGACGCCACCGGCACGGCCGCGAGCATGGCCTTCAGCCGCTCCACCGCGCCCTCACCGACCATCAGCGTCACCAGGAGCTCGGTCTTCGCTCCGGCATCCGACGCCCCGCGTGTCGCTCCCATATCATCGCCTTCCGAGCTGGCTCTGCGCCGTTACGCCGCCCTATCGAGACCAATTGCGGCAAAACCGTGAGGTCGCACCCGATGCGCCACGCCTCGAAGCGCCATATCGAGGACCAGCACCGCCCGACGCAAACGAAAAGGGAGCCACGAGGGCTCCCATGATCGTCTCGGAGGTTGAGGCGGTGTGGGCCGGGCGGCCTGCGTCAGGCTGCCACGGTACCTTCGTCGGCCGGATCACGGAGCACGTAGCCGCGTCCCCAGACCGTCTCGATGTAATGCTTGCCGCCAGTGGCCGTCTGCAGCTTCTTGCGCAGCTTGCAGATGAACACGTCGATGATCTTGAGTTCCGGCTCGTCCATGCCGCCATAGAGATGATTGAGGAACATCTCCTTGGTCAGCGTCGTGCCCTTCCGGAGGGAGAGCAGCTCGAGCATCTGGTACTCTTTGCCGGTGAGATGCACACGCTGATTATTGACCTCGACCGTCTTGGTATCGAGATTCACTCTCAGCTCGCCCGTCTCGATGACGGACTGCGCATGCCCCTTGGAACGGCGAACGATAGCGTGAATGCGGGCCACCAACTCGTCCTTGTGGAACGGCTTGGTCATGTAGTCGTCGGCACCAAAACCAAGCCCTTTGACCTTGTCGTCGATCTGAGCCAATCCGGAGAGGATCAGGATCGGCGTCTGCACCTTCGCGACCCTAAGCGACTTGAGCACGTCATATCCGCTCATGTCGGGAAGATTGATATCGAGCAAGATGATATCATAATCGTAGAGCTTGCCAAGATCTACACCTTCCTCGCCAAGGTCGGTGGTGTAGACGTTGAATCCTTCCGACTGCAGCATCAGTTCGATGCTCTGCGCCGTTGCATTGTCGTCCTCGATCAGAAGGACCCGCATGCTTTCCTCTCTTCTCCGGCTTACGCCGGACCCACTGCCCCGAGCCTAGCCGCATCGCCGCCCGACGATGCCGTTCATGAATTCGAAATGTAAGTTTCAGAGGTTAACAAACCCCTGCCTCGACGAGGCCAAACGTTACCGTCCGACGACAGACGGTAAGCCCCGGCAAGAACCAGCCGATCGCTGCACCAGGGGCATGAACAGACCCCTGACGCGAGACGCTCGCTCAGCTGACACCGACATTTCGACTTGGATTTACTCTGGCGAGGGCTCCGGACGTGCCACCCCGACCGCACCGGCCCCGACCGACTATACAGTGGATGATTAGCTGATTTGCGCCTTTGTCCCTAGCCGAATGTGCGGGCATCGAGTCCGATTCGAAGAAAGCTTCATGTCTGGGGCGGAGCGGCCACGCCCGTCCCGCCGGTTCCCTTTTCGGCACGGGGATCCGCCCGAAGTATGCGTTCGTTCCGCCCTGAGACATCGGTCAACGCGGGATTGAACAATGCTTCACGGCAACTTAAGTGCACCCGGTGCAGATTGTCATGGTCGAGACCCGGCACTTCCCTAGCAGGGCGCTGGTCGATGCCAGGTATGGACGCGCCGTCCGCAACGATAGTCTTGCGAAGTGTAAACAACCCGTCGTAAATGGGTGGCACGAAACTTGAATTTGCGGTTCGGCGTTGAGTTCATCGAGCGAGTGGGGGTACTGCGTAATGAGACCACGAGAGAGCGCTCTGCGTCTGATGCGGTTTGAAGCGCGCGAGAAGGCACGCAAGGTTTCCGATCTTGAAGCCATGATCCGCGAGTTCGAATCGATGGCTGACGATCTGAACCGTCAGATTTCGAACGAGGAGGAGCGGACCGGCGTCCGCGATCCCCAGCACTTTTCCTATTCGACGTTTGCCAAGGCTGCCCGCCAGCGGCGCGACAATCTTCAGCTGTCCGTGGACGACCTGCGGGCCAAGCTGTCGATCGCCCAGGAAGAGCGCGATGCCGCAACCGAGGATCTGGCCAAGGCCGAGACCCCGGATGCACGCGACGTCACGCCCCGCGGCCGCCGCATGGGTGAGCGGAACCCGGACGCGCTCGCGAGCTGAGCCATCGGCTGCCTGCCTTCTTGCGCAACGCCCCGCCGTCGGCGGTGGCGTTGTGACCATGTGAGAGATATGAGCCGCGCCCGATGCGCGCCGTGTTGATGCGGCCGACCCGCACCTTGCGGAACGCCCAGTCTCCTGAAATTGTCGACGCCGTACTGAATCACCAGAGCGGCACCCATCGACATATGCTCCCGATCCGCCACACAGCCATCTTTGTGGCCGCCGCTGTCGCGCTGGCCGTGCCGGGCTGCGCCGGAAATCCCCTGTCGCTCCCGGCCGTCACGGCCGCTCTCGATAGCCGCCCCCCCTCGTTGACGCTCC
>JBGSJD010000057.1:0-15113 GCA_041742195.1 Hyphomicrobiaceae bacterium | reverse complement strand
AAGGCCGGGCCGTTCGTCGAGAACGACTGCGTTCTCGGCCACGACGACCGGCTCAGCGAGCCTGCGGGGTCGTCGGGCGCCCGGCCGCCGGGGTTCGACGAAACGGGGACCGGTCGCCTGTGGCTCGTCACCGGCCCGAACATGGCCGGCAAATCGACGTTCCTCCGGCAGAACGCGCTCATCGTGACCATGGCCCAGATGGGCTCCTATGTGCCGGCGCGATCGGCGCGGATCGGCCTCGTCGATCGATTGTTCTCACGGGTCGGCGCGTCGGACGACCTTGCGCGCGGGCGCTCCACGTTCATGGTCGAGATGGTGGAGACGGCGGGCATCCTCAATCAGGCGACCGAGCGCAGCCTCGTGATCCTCGATGAAATCGGACGCGGCACGGCGACCTTCGACGGCCTTTCGATCGCCTGGGCGACGGTCGAGCATCTGCATGAAATCAACCGTTGCCGGGCGCTGTTCGCGACGCACTATCACGAGCTGACGACACTCGCCGGGCGCCTCGCCGAGGTGGCCAACGTCACGGTCGACGTCCGGGAGTGGCAGGACGAGATCGTGTTCCTGCACAAGGTCAAGTCCGGAGCCGCCGACCGCAGCTACGGCATCCAGGTGGCGAAGCTCGCCGGCCTGCCGAAAGCGGTGATCGAGCGGGCGACCGAAGTGCTGGCGGTGCTCGAAAAGGGAGACGCAAAAGCGCGCGGGAGCGGCAAATCCGGGCGGAGCGCGGCCATCGTCGGCGGGCTCGACGATCTGCCGCTGTTCGCGGCCGCCAGACCGAAGTCGTTCGTCGCCGCGTCGGGCGAGCCGAGCGCCGTCGAGGCCGAGCTTACCAAGATCAATCCGGACGAACTGACGCCCAAGGCCGCGCTCGAGGCGCTGTATCGTCTCAAGGGTGTGCTCGCCCAAGGCCAGAAGCCCTGACCCCCGCAGCTTTCGCCGTGCCCGGAGACGCCATGTCGCGCGACCTGATCATCGTTACCGGAGGCAACTCCCGTTACTTCGCGCTGATGAGCGAACTCGTTCGCTCGCTCAGGGACAAGCCGCAGGGTCGCGACATCGCCCTCGGCGTGCTCGATTGCGGCCTCGCGCCCGATGAGCGTGCCTGGTGCGAGGCGCAGGGCGCGCGCCTCGTCGAACCCGGATGGGATGTCGTATTCGGTGACGGCCTCGCTCCGGACGCCAGTTTCCGCGCGATGACGGCGCGGCCGCATCTCAGATCCTATTTTCCCGGATACGATCACTATCTCTGGCTCGACGCGGACGTGTGGGTCCAGGACTGGCAGGCCATCGACTGGCTGCGCGATGGCGCGCGCGACGCCGATATCGCCATCGTTCCCGAGATGCACCGCTCGTACCGAAACTTCCGCGATGGGCGCGACGATTTCGAGGCGGCGAACGGTCGAGCCTATGCTGATGCATTCGGCGCGGAGACGGCGGCCCGGCTGATCCGCCGGCCGCTCAACAATGCGGGCGTGTTCGCCATTTCAGCCCGCTCGACGGCATGGAAAGTCTGGGCCAAATCCCTAGCCTCGGCCGCCACGCGCTCGGCCAACATGATCGACCAGATCGCACTCAACGTCGCGATCCACGATCTGGGGCTCCGGGAGGCGCGCCTCCCCGCGACGTGCAACTGGATCGCGCATCTCGCGGCGCCGGTGGTGAATGCGGACACCGGATTGCTCTGCGAGCCCGATCTCCCCTTCGCGACGATCGGGATCGTGCACATGACGCTCGCCACGAAGTGGGTGCCGAATGTCGACCTCGCCGTGGTGCGCCGGGGCCGGCGAACGCACGAGACGCGCTCGCGCTCGCTTCGCTATCCCGGTCCCGTAGCCTGACAGTCGCGTCAGGCTGTCGGCAATGGATTGCGGCGCGGAACGAGGATCTGCCCGGTGACCTGGAACACCAGTTCGCCGTTCTGATTGAAGCCTTCGCCGAGCGTCACGAGAAGGCCGCGCTCGGGCCGGTTGCGGAAGTCCGTCAACGCGGCGATCGACTGGCGATACGTCACCTCGTCACCGGCGAACACCGGCCGCGGCCATTTCAGGTCCTTGAAGCCCGGCGACGGTCCCCAACGGGCGATCTCCTCGCCGCGGGCCCGGGCCGCGGCCTCGCGTCCGAGACGGCTGCGAATGTTCATTCCGGTATAGACCGACGCGGTTTGCCAGCCGGAAGCGCAGAGGCCGCCGAAGAGCGAGGTTCTGGCGGCCTCCTCGTCCAGATGAAACGGCTGCGGATCGAACTTCGCCGCGAATTCCTTGATGCTCTCGGCCGTGAAGATGTAGCTGCCGAGCTCGGTCTGTGTGCCTTCGCGAAGGTCCTCGAACCAGGTGCTCATCGCGCGGCCTCCGTCGTGTCCGTTCGCGGCGCGCGGACGGCGATGAAGACCGCGTTGCGCATCGTCATCAGGACCTCGCCGTCCTGATTGAAGACCTCGTGCTGCATCGAGCAGATGCCGACGCCCGGCCGGGACCGCATGACGCGCTTCTCGACGCAGGTGGTTCGCGCGCTCAGCACATGGCCCGGGCGGACCGGCTTCAGCCACTTCACTTCCTCGATCGACGGGCCGCCCATCGACGCGGCGTTTGCGAGTATCCCGTCGTAGAACATGCGCATGAACATGGCGCAGCTGTGCCAGCCCGAGGCGCACAACCCCTTCACCAGCGACAGCTTGGCGGCTTCCTCGTCGATGTGGTGCGGCTGGGGATCGTAGGCGTGGGCGAACTCGAAGATCGCCTCCCGGGTGACGGGGTAGGCGCCATAGCTCACCGGCTCGCCGATGACGACGTCCTCCCAGTGCAGTTTATCGCTTTTTTCGCCTGACATTCGTCCTCGCTACGGCGGTCCATGCGGCACGCTACATGGGCCGGCGCGCCCTGTCAGCCCTCGGCTCCGGCATTAGGTGGAGCCGCAAGGCTTACGGGCGCTTAACCCTTTTCTCCTACACTGAAGACCGTTTTGCTTAACTCGTAGATGAGCGATCTGGTCCCGATGGAGAACAAGTCCGCATCCGCCAGTGCCGCCCTCGCGCTCGCAAGGCTCAAGGCCAAACCGGTCAAAGTGCAGCGGCGCGTACCGGTCGGGGCTCCGGACAGCGAGGGCGCGCGACGCTCGCGCCGGCAGTCAGCCTGTCTGCAAGCGCTCATCCAGTCCGAGCGGCTCGCCGAACCGGTGCATTGCGTCATCCGCGACCTGTCGGCCACGGGCGCCCGGATCGAGATCGTCAAGCAGGACAAGAAGCCGTTCGTGTCCGAGGAGCGGCTACCGGACCAGTTCATCCTGTCGTTCCGCCTCGAGAAGACCGAGGTCGACTGCGAAATCGTCTGGCAGCGCGGCAACACCCTCGGCGTGACGTTCAAGTCGCTGCCCCGGCACGTGTGAGGCCGGCACGGCGACTGCTCGCATTTGGCGGCACCTACTTGGTGGCGGGCGTGGCCTTCGAGTCGGTTGTCGCGGACTGCGCACCGGCGCCCTTGTTCTGCGGCGCATCTCCCGAGACGTAACTCGACCAGACGCGGCTGCGACGCTCGCTCGAGGCCTGGGTCTCGGCCTGCGACACGATCAGGTCGCGCGAGTTCGCGACCATGCCGGCGAGGTTTCGCTGCGTCGAACAGCCGAAGTCCGGATAGGGAACCCGCTCCGGCTCCCGTCCTACGTCCCTCGGCCAATTGCCGCACTCCGGCGCCACCGCGACCGGCCGCTCGTAGCCGAGCGTCAAGAGGTGCTTCTGGCCCGGTGGGCCGCGGCGGATCTGGGGGGCGCCCACGCCCGCCTCCTCGAGCGCGCGACGGACGTCGTCCATGGCTGCCCGGGACACCGCCTCGCCGCCACGCCCGCCCGGGGGCGACACCGACAGGGGGCCCGTCGCCTCCTGCTTGTAGCGCACGGCGAAACGATAAACGTCGATGTACTGATTACGGCTGAGCCCGCGCTGATAGGGCGGGGTCTCGACATCCAGGAATTCCTTCCTGCCGACGAAGCCGATCGGGTGCGCCAGTGCGGGCGTCGACTCGACCAGCGCCTCCTCGCTCGACAGGCGATGGAATTCGGAGCACGCCGATATGACGACAGCCGTCGTCAATATGACGGGCAGCATCGCCTTGCGGCTCCGACGCGCTGTCCCGAGGTACGAGAGCGGCGTCATCCCTTCACTCCATTGTCCGGATACTCGATGATGAAGCCGGGCGTGCCTTCGTAGCGGCCGGCCGGCTTCGCGCCGGGCTTGCCGTACTTCCGGTTCAAGGCGCCGAAGAACAGGCTCTGCAGATCGCTCGCCGGCATCAGCGTCTGGTCGGGCGAGGCCGCCTGACCGGGCTCGAGATGGGAGGCGATGTAGGGCGTCACCAGGATGACCAGTTCCGTCTCGCGGCGGCGATAGTCGTTCGAGCGGAACAGCGCGCCGAGGATCGGGATGCCCTTGAGGCCGGGGACGCCGTCGACGCTCTGGCGGGTCTCGTCGGACAGAAGGCCAGCCATCGCGATGGTGCCGCCCGACGGCATTTCCAAAGTCGTCTCCGCCCGGCGGACCTTCAAGGCCGGCACGGTGATCTGGTCCGTGACGGTGATCGCGCCTTCCGTCGACAGTTCGCTCACCTCGGCCTGAATGGTCAGACTGATGCGGCCGGCGTCGAGGACGACGGGCTTGAAGGCCGTCGACACGCCGAACTGCTTGAAGGTGATCGTGATCTGCTTGTCGGTCGAGGCCACCGGAATGGGGAATTCGCCGCCGGCGAGGAACTTCGCCGTCTCACCGGATAGCGCCGTCAGACTCGGCTCCGCCAGCGTGCGCACGAGGTTCGTCCGCTCGAGGGCCTGGATCAGGGTCTGGACCTCCTGGTTGCCCTGCTGCCAGGTCGACAGGAGCGCCGAACCGGCGACGCCCAGCGGGACGGCCGGCGACGTCACGGGAAAGGCGTTGGTGATGACCTTGGCGAAGCTGAAGCTGCCATTGTTGAGCAGGGCCTTTTGCAGATCGACGCCCAACCGCTTCAAGGCATCGCGCTGTATCTCCGCCACCTTGATCTTCAGGAGCACCTGCTCCTTCGTCGCGACGGACAGCATGTTCACGACGGCGTCTTTGGACTTCATGAAGCGGCCCGCCAGATCCGCCGCCCGGTTCGCGTCGGCGGCGTTCATGACGCTGCCCGTCAGCGCGACGTTCGTGCCGACGGTGGTGACCTTGATCTTCGAGCCGGGAATGAGCTTCGCCAGCATGTCGTTCAGGGGCGCCAGATCGCGCACCACGGTCAGCTCCAGAAGCAGGACCTTCTGACCGTTGGGGCCCATGAAGAAGGCGTTGGCTTCACCTACGTCCTTCGCCAAAAGATAGATTCGGCGGGGCGTCTGCACGATCGCGTCGATGACCTGCGGGCTCGACACGAGGACATCACTGACGTCCGTCGGCAGCTCTATCAGCATCGATTTGTCGAGGCCGACGGTCAGCTTGCGAGTCATGGGCAAGGACACGGCATCGGGGATGCTCAAGACAGAGCGGTGATCGCCCCACCCCGATCGCTCGTACGACGCACCGGATCGCGAGCCGGATTGCGCCCAGACCGGAGCCGCCGCCAACAGAGCGACCGCCACGACCAAGCCGATCCCGAAGCCCGGACGGCACACGCTCCGCCACAGAACAGACAATCGCATTCCACCCCACAACCTCGACACAACGCGAGGTCCCCTACGCTGGCTCCTACAGCCGAGCCGATAGTCCAACACCGATTCGCGCGGTGCTGCCATGGGCACGCCATGACGGGTGTTGCAAGAGTGTTGTCATCGACAGGTTATCCACTGCCCGGGATGGGCAGCCCGCGAGTCGAATGCAGATTTTCTTGTTCTTTTTTCGCGTCTTATTGGCTCGCCAAGCCCCGCCTGCCCCATCGCCGGCTTCATGTTGAAAGTCGCAGCGACTTCGGTCCATCGGTTCGCGGTCTATCGGCCCCGCTGCGGTCTCAGCCCGCCACCCGCAACTTGGAAATCTCGGTTCCGATGCGCTGGAACACGCTGATCAAAGCCGAGCCGTCGCTGGCGCGGAAGGCCATGGACGGTTCGGTCGCACATTGCTGCAGGAGGGACAATGTGGTCGGGTCGGTCTCGAGACGAAACGCGATCGTGTAGATCTTGACGCCGGTGGCCTTGGCGTTGGCGCAAGCCGATGCGGTCTTCTGGTTCATGCGGGCCACGAACGCGGAGGACGAGTAGGTGGCTCCGAGGCGGCCCGAACTCCCGTAGCCGTACGCCGCGTACCACGAGCGGTTGTGGTTGTTGTAGGCCGAGTAGGTATTGGCGCCGTCGGTCATGACGACCATGACCTTCTCGTTGTTCTGCGCGTCGTAGGCGCGGCCTTCCGGGAACGGCTCGGCCGGCGACAGCGTCCGCCAGCCCCACATGACGCCCTCGCCGATGTTGGTCGAGCCCTTCGCCTGGAGTGCTGTCAGGCGGCCATCGATCTCGACGCGCGACGTGGTCAGCGGCAGGATCGGCGCGCTGTCGCACATGTAGTTCGGCCCCACTTCGCCGCTTGGAAGGTGGGCCCCGTCATACTTGCAGACCCGCGCCTGTGCCGTTGCCGCTGCAATCGGCGTCTTCTGCCAGTTCGAGCATTGGCCGCGACGGTTGTAGGCGGTGCATACGGTCGGCTGCGGGGTGCAGCTTCCGCCGTCGTCGGGGATGTAGCTGTTGGGATAGCTCTTGCCGTCATCGTTGTTTGAATCGGGCTCGTCAGGGGCGAACATCGGGACGAATAGCGACGCTGGCTGCCCGGCGGTCGCAGGCGAATCGGACGTATCGTAGGGCTCGGGCCGAGCTTCGACGCAGCCGCGCCAAGCGACGCTCATGTTATCCAGCATCTGGAAGCGCGGGATGTTCGTGGCGAAGTTGGCGCCGTTCAGAGGGGAGACGCCCTCGTTGTCGATCCAGCTTTCGCCGCGCTTGTCAGCACCGACGTTGACGGCGCCTGAGAACGGCACGACGGCGACCTTGACGCGATCCTCCTGCATCTGAGCCCCCGTGAAGACGACCTCGACAAGGCTCTGGGATGCCGTCACGAGATCCGAGATCGGCTGGCCGGCCATGGAGCCCGAATTGTCGAGGACGAGCGCGACCTCGATGGTTCCGTCGCCCTTCACCACGCGCGATGCCGCCCGGATGCCCATCGAGCGAATGCCGACGGCATTGAGGATCGTGGTGGCGACCGAGCCCCCAGCCATGACGGTGACTTCGCCACGCGAGGCATCGAGCTGAACGCTTTCCAGCATTTCGTTGGTCAGGCCGTTCGTATTGGCGCGAAAGAAGCGCTCGGCGACGTCGGGTCCGCTCTCGTCCTGGTCCGGTAGGCCAAGCCGGTGCGAGGCCGCCAGCGCTGCCGAGTCTGCGGCGCGCTGGATGCGCTGCCATTCCAACTCCGTGCGCCCGTAGTCGACCGCGATCGCGATGATGAACATCATGGCCATCGCGGTGATGCCGAAAATGACGCCGACAGAGCCGCGTCGGTCCGACGCAAAGCGGTGCCGGAGCGAAGGTGCGGCCTTCCCACGGATGGGTTTCATTTGATGACGGATCGTTACCACCCGCGCCTCCAATCGCGCCAATTCCAAACAATGTAGGCCCCGGCCGCTTGGTGGACCGTGAAGTCCGGCGCGCAAAATTCTCTAAAATTCGATGGTGTTCGGGCGCCAGGCGACAGGCGACGGGATACCGCCGCCCCCCCTGCCGGGGCGCTGCAAACTGGGGAAAGCCTGTTGGCGGCCATCAGCGGGCGCCGAACTGCGCCGCGAATCAGCCTAACGTTTTTTCATGTCGTCGTTGACGTAGGCGAGGCGTTACCCATGTCGAAAGTTCCGTTTGCCGTTCTCGCGGTCGCAGCCTTGACCTCTCTGGGTCTCTCCGGATGTGCGGGCGCCCCGTCCCTCGATCTTGGTTCACCCGCCGCGACCAGCAGTCTTGCTCCATCAAAGCCGACGACCGCGAGCGCGGACCCCACGGTGGCTGCCTCAGGGCCGATCGCGCTCGCCAGGCAGCTTCGCGCGAAGGGCGACAAGGCCAAGGCTCTCGCCGAACTCGAGAAGGCGCGATCGCGGAACCCGAAAGACCGGCAGCTGGCGCGCGAGGCCGGGTTCATCGCCCTCGAACTGGGACGGGTAGAGCCTGCCGTCGCCGCGTTCGAGGCCGCCAACGATCCGATAAAGCCCGACTGGCATACCTTGACGGGGATGGGCACGGCCTACGCGTCACTCGGCCAGCAGAAACAGGCGCAGCAGGCCTTCAGCAAGGCGCTGGAGCTCCGGCCGAACCATGCGCCGACGCTCAACAATCTCGCGCTTTCCTATGCGCTCGAGGGAAACCTCGCGAAGGCCGAGCAGACGTTGCGCACGATCAACGGGCGTGGCCAGACGGCGCCCGTCACCGTGCAGGAAAATCTCGCGCTCGTGCTCGCCCTCGGCGGCAAGTTCGACGATGCCGAGCGCATGGCCGTCGGCGTGCTGCCGAAAGACAAGGCGAAATCGAACATCGCCTATCTCAGGTCGCTGACGCGTCCGGGCGAGTGAGCGTCGACCGCGGGTGACCGCGGCCGCAAAGCCCTCAGATCCGCGCGGTGATCGACCGCTTCTCGAAAGAGGCGATATCCGCCTCGTAACCGAGCGTCATGGCGATCTCGTCGACGCCGCGCAACATGCAATCCTTGCGGAACGAGTCGATCTCGAAGCGGTCGGACTGGCCGTCCGGGCCGCGCACGGTCTGTGTCGGCAGGTCGACGGTGATCGACGCTCCCGGCAGTTCGAGCAGGAAGCGCAGCAACTGGTTCACACGCGCTTCCGGAAGCATGATCGGCAGCACGCCGTTCTGGAAGCAGTTGTTGAAGAAGATGTCGCCGTAGGACGGGGCGATGACGGACTTGATGCCGTAGTCCTGCAGCACCGTCACGGCCATCTCGCGGCTCGAGCCACAGGCGAAGTTGCGGCCCGCGACGACGATCTCGGCTTTAGCGTATTCCGGACGATTGAGAACGAACTCCGGCTTCGGCGTGCCGTTGTCGTTGTAGCGCAGGTCCCGGAACAGATGCGGCGCCATCTCATCGCGGGGCAGCGACAGGAAGCGGGCCGGGATGATCTGGTCCGTATCGACGTTCGCCTGAGCGATGGGAACTGCGATCGCGGTCACCGAGGTGAACGGGACGCGGGAGGACGTTTTCTCCTGGGGCATCGGTCTCTCCATCAATCCAGAAGGCGGCGGATGTCGGTGAAGCGGCCCGTCACGGCCGCGGCGGCCGCCATGGCCGGACTGACGAGATGGGTGCGGACGCCCTTCCCTTGCCGGCCGACGAAGTTGCGGTTCGAGGTCGAGGCGATGCGTTCTTCAGGGCGACCGATCTCGCCGTTCATGCCGAGGCACATCGAGCAGCCCGCCTCGCGCCACTCGAAACCGGCGTCCTTGAAGATCCGGTCCAGTCCTTCGGCCTCGGCCTGCTCCTTGATGATGCCCGAACCCGGGACGATCCAGCTCGGGACGACGGCCTTCCTGCCCTTGGCAATTGCTGCGGCCGCGCGGATATCCTCGATCCGGCTGTTGGTGCAGGAGCCGATGAAGACGCGATCGACGCTGATCTCGCCGATCGGCGTGCCGGGCCGAAGGCCCATGTACTGGAGCGCGCGGGTCAGGCCCTCACGTTTCACGACATCGGTTGCGGCCGCCGGATCGGGCACCACGCCATCGACGGCGACGGCGTCCTCCGGGCTCGTGCCGAACGTGACCATCGGCGCGATGTCGGCCCCGTTCAGCGTCACCTCACGATCGAAGACCGCGCCGTCCTCGGTCGGCAGCGCCTGCCAGCGCGCGAGTGCTGCATCCCAATCCGCACCCTTCGGCGCATAGGGCCGGTCAGCCACGAACTGGTATGTCGAATCGTCGGGCGCGATCATGCCGGCCCGACCGCCGCCTTCGATCGACATGTTGCAGAGGGTCATGCGGCCTTCCATCGACAGGCCGCGGATGGCGCTACCCGCATACTCCAGAACGTAGCCGGTGCCGCCAGCGGCGCCGATCTTGGCGATGATGGCGAGAATGACGTCCTTCCCCGTAACACCGTTGCCGAGCTTGCCGTCGACGGTGATGCGCATGGTCTTCGGCTTCTTCTGCCAGAGACACTGGGTCGCCATGACGTGCGTGACCTCGGACGAACCGATGCCGAACGCGAGGCAGCCGAAGGCGCCATGGGTGGACGTGTGACTGTCACCGCACACCAGCGTGATGCCGGGCAGCGTGATGCCCTGCTCCGGTCCGACCACGTGGACGATGCCATTCCGGCGGTCGCCGATGTCGAACACCGTGACGCCAGTCTCGGCCCCATGAATGGCGAGCGACGTCACCATCCGCCGGCTGTTCGGGTTGGTGATGTCCTCCTTGCGGCGCGTGTCGGTCGGCATGTAGTGGTCCGGCGTGCCGAAGGAGAGGTCGGGCCGGCGCAGCTTGATGTTGCGGCTCTTCAGGCGTTGGAAGGCGAAGTACGAGCCGTCATGGATCAGATGGCGATCGATGTAGAGCAGCGTGTAGCCATCGGGACGATCCACGACGATGTGGTTCGCCCAGATCTTTTCGAACATGGTTCGTGGCTGAGCCGATCCTGCCATGGCGATCTCCTCGCGTTCTTGCCGTCGATGTCGGGGACGTGAGCTAGACTAGGCAACAACCGCGACCGGCCGCAAGACGTGCGGTCCCCGATCAGATTGCGCTTCGGGGTGAAAGCACGTTGACGTGACCCATCTTGCGGCCGTCACGCGCCTCGCGCTTTCCGTAGAGGTGGAGACAGGCTCCCGGAGCGGCCGCAAGGCGTGGCCACTCGTCCACCTCGCGTCCGATGAGATTGCGCATCTCGGCGTTGCTGTGGCGAGACAAGTCGCCGAGCGGCCAGCCCGCGACGGCCCGGATATGGGCCTCGAACTGGCAGACCACGCAGGCGTCCATCGTCCAGTGGCCCGAGTTATGGACGCGCGGGGCGATCTCGTTCACCACCAGCGGCGTCGTCGCATGGGGGCCGAGATAGAACATCTCGACGGCGAGGACGCCGACGTAGTCAAGGGCGGTCGCGATGCGTCCGGCCAACGACCGGGCCTCCGCTTCGAGCGGGGCGGGCAGTCCCGAGGGTACGATCGAGCGGCGAAGGATGCCCCCACTGTGCTCGTTGCGCGGGATATCGAATGTCGCGACCGCACCATCGAGCGAACGAACAGCCAAGACGGAGATCTCGCAGGCGAATGCCAGCCGCTGCTCCAGTACACACGGCACGCTGCCGAGACTCTGCCAGGCGGACGCGATGTCGGCCGGGGTTGCGACTGGCACCTGCCCCTTGCCGTCATAGCCAAGCCGCGCCGTCTTCAGGATCGCGGGCCCCGACCACGCCGCCATCGCCGCCTCGGCCGACGTGACGTCCGTCACGCTCGCGATGCCGACAAAGGGGGCCACGGGGATGCCGATGCCGCGAATGAACGTCTTTTCGACCTGTCGGTCCTGGGACACGGCCAACGCCTTCGGACCGGGGCGCACCGGAACGGACTTGGCCAGGTGCTCGGCGGCGACGACGGGCACGTTCTCGAACTCGTAGGTCACCACGTCGACGTTGGCCGCGAACTCGTCGAGGCGGGCAAGGCTGGTGAAGCTGCCCACGGAATGGGCACTGGCGACGTCGAACGCCGGGCCAGCGTCGTCGCCGTAGACATGCGTGCGGAAGCCGAGGCGGCCGGCCGCCTGGGCCAGCATCTTGCCGAGCTGCCCCGATCCCAGAATGCCGATGACGGAGCGGGGGCCCAGCCGGCTGGTCGACGCGGGCTCAGACATCGTCTTTTGGGAACTCGGCGACGGAGGCCGTCTTGCGGTTGCGCCAAGCCTCGAGCGCCGAAGCCAGCGCCGGATCGGAGAGGGCGAGGATCTGGGCTGCGAGCAGGCCTGCGTTCGTCGCTCCGGCGTCGCCGATGGCAAGCGTGCCGACCGGGACGCCTGCCGGCATCTGCACGATGGACAAGAGGCTATCCTCGCCGTTCAACGCCGCCGACCGGACCGGAACGCCGAGAACCGGCAAGGTCGTCATCGAGGCCGTCATGCCGGGCAAGTGGGCGGCGCCTCCCGCTCCGGCGATGATCACCTTGAAGCCCTTTTCACGCGCCGATGAGGCGAAATCGTAAAGCCGCTTCGGGGTGCGATGCGCCGACACGATGCGGGCCTCGTAGGCGACGCCCAGCTCTCGAAGCACCTCCGCGGCACGCCGCATGGTCGGCCAGTCCGACTGGCTTCCCATGATGATCGCTACCGGGGGCGTGGGGCCGCTCATCTCGTGCCTCGTCTGAGGTGCGCGCGCCCGTTCATGCGGACGCGCGCCATATCGAAGCCCCGAGATTTATCGGCTTATCAACGACGCTGGCAAGCGCATCATGCGAGGCGACGGCGGTTTTCATCGTGGCCCGGCTTTCAGTCGCCGGGCGCCCGGCACTCCGGCTCAGGCGATGATGTCCGGGGTCAACTGATCTTCGACCGAGGTGATCTGATCCTTCAGCATCAGCTTGCGCTTCTTCAGGCGCTTGATGGTCAGCTGATCGGCGTCGGCACTCGCCTCGAGGCCGACGATCTCCTGATCAAGCACCCGATGCTCGTCGCGAAGCTTCACGAGAAGCTCCCGCAGATCACGGTCGTCGCGTCGTTGCATGGGTGCCGGGCCAAGCTCAAGCGTTGATTTGCCACGCCAAACCGGCCACGAGTATGTCGAGAAGTCGGGATGCGCGCAACCGGTATGATGCCAAGACGGGCGGTCGTCAACCGCCCGTGGCGCACCCCCCGGCGGCCTCCTACTGGGCTCCGGCGGCGGTGCGGGTGAAGCCGTCAAGGGCGCCGTTCATGGTCTTCAGGAGGTCCTCGCTCGGCTTTCCCGTCAGGCCGTAACGCGCCTGCAGCGTGGACGGAGGCGTGTAGCCGAGCCAAACCTTGCCCGCCTTGTCTTGCCAGACCAGAACCTTCATCGGCAGGTCGATGCCGATACGGGGGTCGGCCTGCATGAGCGGCGTGCCGAGCTTCGGATTGCCGAACATCACGACCACGGTCGGCGGCAGCTCGAGGCCCGCGGCCTTGGCGCCGGCCGCATGGTCGAACCGGGCGGCGATCTTGATGCCCTTCTCCTCGATGGCCTTGACCAGGCGATCGACCGTCTCGGCGACCGGGAACTTGCTTTCGCGGGTCGCCATCGTGCCGCTTGCATTCGCTGCGGCGGGGGCCAGCAGAAGTGCCGCAACGGTCATTGCTTTCAGTGTGGACGATGTCATTCGATCGCTCCCGGTCAGGCGCCAGTCAATGGGCCTTCTCCTTAGCCGAGATGGCGGTGCCATGATGCGGGGTACACGGAGACGTGACTGCAATTGATCAGCGGCGATGTCGGGCCCAGAAACAGGCCGGGGCCCCGCGACCCTGCGCGCGAGGCCCCGTTGATCACGCCGGGGAAGAGATCTCAGGGTGAAAACAATCTAGGCGGTGGCGCTTGAACTCATACTGAATGGGTCATTCATGCGCTATTCACTGAAGGCGCGGGGGTCGACCTCGCCGCGACACAGGTCTTTCGCCATCGGACTGGGCGGTTGTCATGCAGAATGAACGATCCGTACTGATCACGGGCTGCTCGAGCGGGATCGGCCTCGAAGCCGCCAAGACGCTGCGTGCGCGCGGCTGGCGAGTGCTCGCGACAGCGCGGCGACCGCAAGATCTGGATCGGCTGGAGCGCGAGCACGGCCTCGAGGCCCTCGCGCTCGAACTCAAGGACGAGGCGTCGATCGCGCGATGCGCGGACGAAGCGCTCCGGCGCACCGACGGCCGCCTGTTCGCGCTCTATAACAACGCCGCCTACGGTACCATCGGCGCCATGGAGGACGTGACAGCGAGCCAGCTCCGGGACCAGCTGGAGGTCAACGTCGTCGCCGCCAATGAACTCAGTCGCCGCGTCGTGCCGGCCATGCGGCGCGCCGGCCGCGGGCGGATCGTCATGTGCTCGTCGGTGCTCGGCTTCATCAGCGGGCCGTACCGTGGCTCCTACGCGGCGTCGAAGTTCGCGCTCGAAGCGCTGTCGGACGCGATGCGCGTCGAGCTCAGGCCGTCAGGCATCCACGTGTCGCTGCTCGAGCCGGGGCCGATCGAGTCGCATTTCATGGCGACGACGTTCGCCAATTTCACGTCGCAGATCGATATGGCCCGTTCGCCGCATCGCGAGGCCTACGAGGCGCGGCTTGCGCAGATGAAGGCGGGGCAGACGCGTGGCAGCCGCTTCAAGCTGGGGCCCGAGGCCGTCGTCGCGCAACTCTTGCACGCGCTCGAAAGCCCGAGACCGCGCGCGCGCTACCGGATCGGCCTCATGACGAAGGGCGCCAACGTGATCAAGCGGCTGCTGCCCGATGCGATCCTCGATCGCCTCGTCACCCGCATGTGACGGTCAGGCGCGGGGCGGGCGCAGGATCGGGCGCTGGATCTCGAACAGCATCAGCCCCGTCGCGACGGCGAGGTTGAGGCTGTCGAGGCGACCGATCATGGGGATGCGGACGAGTTCGCTGCACACGTCGCTCAGCGCGTCGGAGAGCCCGGCGCCCTCGTTGCCCATCACGAGTAGCACCGGACGGTCGTAGGCCGCCTCGCGGTAGTCGCGCGCGCCTTCCAGATGCGTTCCGACGACACCGCCGGGCCAGCTTCGGGCTGCCGCGACGAAGGCGGCGTGGTCCGCCCGCGCGATGGGAACGGCAAAGATGGAGCCCATGCTGGCCCGCACCGCCTCGCGGGAATAGGGATCGCACGTGTTGCCGACGAGGATGATGCCGGCGACGCCGGCCGCGTCCGCCGTGCGGATGATCGTGCCCAGGTTCCCGGGATCGCGGATCTCCTCGAGCGCCACCCAGACCGACTGACGAGCCTGTCCAGTGTCGACCCCCGGCAGGCTTGCCCAGCGCTGCTCGAACACCCCGATGAGGCTTTGCGGGTTCTCCTTGGCGGCGATCTTTTCGAGGACCGCGGCCGTGACGTCCAGATGATCCGCCGCGGACGCCGCAGCCCACGCCCGGAGCGCGGCGAATGCCGTCGCCGCGGCCGCATCG
>JBGSJD010000056.1:0-1959 GCA_041742195.1 Hyphomicrobiaceae bacterium | reverse complement strand
GGGCGCGGCACCACCATCGCCGCCGGCAGCGTGATCGGCTACCGGGTGCATATCGGCCGTGACGGCTATATTGGGCCGAATGCCTCGGTCACCCACGCCCTGGTCGGTAACCATGTTACCATCCACGCCGGGGTAGCCATCGGTCAGGACGGGTTCGGTTTTGCGATGAGCAAGACCGGCCACCTGAAAGTGCCCCAAATCGGCCGCGTCATCATCCAGGACGGCGTGGAAATCGGCGCCAACACCACGATCGACCGGGGAGCCTTGCGCGACACGGTGATCGGGGAAGGCACCAAAATTGATAATCTCGTGCAAATCGGGCACAACGTGGTGCTCGGACGTCATTGCGTGATCGTGGCGCAAGTCGGTATTTCGGGTTCGACCGAGCTCGGCGATTTCGTGGTGATGGGTGGTCATTCCGGCGCCGTCGGTCACGTCCGGATCGGGAACGGCGCCCAGATTGCCGGAATGGCGCACGTGAAGGACGATGTTCCGGCTGGAGCACGAATGGGTGGCACGCCAGCGCGGCCGTTCCGGGAGTGGGCTCGCGAGGTGGCGGCCATACGGCGGCTGGCTCGCAAGGGGCCGGCGGACGTCGACGGTGGATCCGATTGCTGATTGGCGGCCCGTGATGGCTGCCCGTTGAAAAGGTTGGCGGAGCATGCAGAAATTGACCGAGGGCGAAGTGCCAAGTGAACTCGGGACCGCTGATGTCGCGCGGATCATGCAGCTTTTGCCGCATCGCTATCCCTTCCTGCTCGTCGACAGGATCAGGGACATGGTGCGCGACGAGAGCGCCGTCGGCCTCAAGAACGTGACGATCAACGAGCCGTTCTTCCAGGGGCACTTCCCGAAGTATCCCGTCATGCCGGGCGTGCTCATCATCGAGGCGCTGGCGCAAACCGCGGGCGCGCTCTGCGTGCATCACGCTGGCGCCACGAACATTCCCCACATCGTGTATTTCATGGGGATCGACAAGGCGAAGTTCAGAAAACCGGTTGTGCCGGGAGACCAGCTCCATCTTCATGTGAAGAAGGTGAGGAGTCGTGGTCCGGTCTGGCGGTTCTACTGCGAGGCGCGCGTCAACGATCAGGTCGTCGCCGAAGCAGAGATCAGCGCCATGATCGTGGACCCGGAACATGTCAAAGCCTGAGATCCATCCGACGGCGATCGTCGATGATGGCGCGAAGATCGGGGACGGAGCGGTCATCGGCCCCTATTCGATGATCGGCCCGCATGTCGAGATCGGGGAAGGCTGCCAGCTCATCTCGCACGTGGTCGTGGCCGGGCGGACCACCATCGGCGCGCGCACGCGGATCTTTCCGTTCGCCTCGCTTGGACACGAGCCGCAGGATCTCAAGTTCAAGGGCGAGATCTCGACGCTCAGCATCGGCGCCGACTGCCTGATCCGAGAGGGGGTGACGATGAACCCCGGCACGGAAGGCGGCGGACTCGTCACGGCGGTGGGGGATCGCTGCGCGTTCCTCGCCAACAGTCATGTTGGCCACGACTGCCGGATCGGCAACAACGTCATCTTTTCGAACGGCGCCATGGTCGCCGGACACTGCACCATCGGTGATTTCGTGATCATCGGCGGGGGGGCGGGAGTCATCCAGTTCGCCCGACTCGGGGCGCATTCCTTCGTCGGCGGCATGTCGGCGGTCGAGAACGATCTCATTCCCTTCGGCATGGCGCTCGGCAACCGGGCCTATCTCTCGGGCCTCAACATCATCGGGCTGCAGCGGCGCGGTTTCCCACGCGAGGGGATCCACAGCCTGCGGCGCGCCTATCGCCTGCTCTTCGCGGACGAGGGCACGCTCGGCGAGCGGGTGGCCGACGTTGCCGTCGAGTTCAGCGACAACGCCATCGTGCAGGAGATCGTCGCGTTCATCCGCGAAGGCGGCAAGCGGTCGATCTGCACCCCGCGCGAAGGTCATGACTGACGCGCGCTCCCCGGAC
>JBGSJD010000055.1:0-2049 GCA_041742195.1 Hyphomicrobiaceae bacterium | reverse complement strand
CACCACGTGGCCGACCGGCCCCGCGACCTGAGGGCCGCCCGTCGCGGGCCTCAGCCGAGACCGTAGACCTTCGCCATCTCGGGATCGCGGCTCGCCACCAGCTTCGCGAGATCGACGATCACCTTCGCCTGCTTCCAGGTGGCATCGTCCTGGAACTTGCCGTCGACGATGGCCGCGCCCGTCCCGTCCGGCATCGCCGCGAGGATCTTGGCTGCGAATTTCACCTCGGCCGGATCGGGCGAGAACACGCGCTTGGCGATCTCGATCTGCGTCGGGTGCAGCGACCACGCCCCGAGGCAACCCTGCAGGAAGGCATTGCGGAACTGGCTCTCGCAGGCGGCAAGATCCGAGAAATCGCCGAAGGGGCCGTAGAACGGCTTGAGGCCGAACATCAGACAGGCGTCGACCATCTTCTGCACCGTGTAGTGCCAGAGGTCCTGCTGGAACGCCACGCGAGGAGCGGCCGGGTCGCTGCCGGCGTCGGCAAGGACCGCGTAATCCGGATGTCCGCCACCGACCCGTGTCGTCTTCATCCCCCGCGAGGCGGCGAGATCGGCCGGCCCGAGGCTCATCCCGTGCATGCGCGGCGAGGCGCCCGCGATCGCCTCCACGTTGCGCACGCCTTCCGCCGTCTCGAGAATGGCGTGGATCAGGATCGGCTTCGTGATGCGGTGCTTGGCCTCGAGCTGCGCCAGCAGCTGATCGAGATAATGGATGTCCCAGGGTCCCTCGACCTTCGGCAGCATCATGACGTCGAGCTTCTCGCCGACGGCCGGCACGATCTCGAGGATGTCGTCGAGACCCCACGGCGAATTGAGGCAGTTGATCCGCGTCCACAGCCCCGTGGCCCCGAAGTCCGTGCCCTGCGCCATGGCGACGAACCCCTTGCGGGCGTTCTCCTTCTGGTCGGCCGGGATCGCGTCCTCGAGATTGCCGAGCACGACGTCGACCTGCTTCGCGATCTCGGGCACGCGGGCGCGGATCTTGTCGTTGTGCGGGGGCACGAAGTGGATCATGCGCTCGAGACGAACCGGAAGCGTCCGATAGGGCTCCGGCGCGCCGGTGGCGAGGGACGCATAGAACTTGGCGGGGGTACGGGTCGGGTTCATGGTGCAGCCTTCTTGCTCGGACGCGAGCGGCCCCTCGGACGGGCAGCGTCTTCCAACGTCATCCGGCAAGTCCTATCGCGGATTGCTGCGCTGCGAAAAGCGGCGCGTGACCGCTGGGCTCAGGTGGCAGCTGACGTCGCGGCCCCGGCGGAGGCTCCGACCCATCGCGTATTCCACCACATCCACTGCTCGGGCTCTTCCCGGATCCAGGCCTCGAATTGCGCGAAGATCGCCGTTGTGAGCGCGATGGCGTCGGCTTTGCGGTCGCCCGAATGGGGCGTCTCGAGTTCGACGACGTCGATCGCGAACCGGCTGCTGGTTCCGATCCGGCGGCAGCGCGCCAGCCAGACGCGGGCGCCCACGTGCCGCGCGATCATGGCCGGCGCCGTCGTGAAGCGGGCCGTACGCCCCATGAAGGGGATGGGCTCGCCCCGCCGGTCGAAATGATCGACGATGAAGCACAGCGCCCCCGCGTTCCTCGCCCGCTCGATGAGCTGTCGCGCCGTCCGCTGTCCCGTCCCGTCCGCGTCCTCCCTAAGCCCCTTGCCCAGAAGTCCCCCGGGATAGAGGCCACTACGGGTCGTGCGCAACCAGCCGTCGATCAGCGGATTGTCGAGCGGCTTGTAGACGCCGGCGGCCTGCCGCCCGAAGCCACCGAGCGGTTGGGCTGCAATCTCCCAGTTCCCCATGTGGAGCGAGCAGCAGACGACTGGCCCCGGCTCGCCGGTCTTCGCCCGCCAGAGCGGCGCATCCACCAGCGTCAGCAGGTTCTGATCCGCCGCGATCCGGTCGATGACGAGCGTCTCGGCGTAGGTGCGCCCCATGTTCGCCCACATGCGGCGCGCGATCGCCGCACGTTCGTCGGCGGACCGGTCGGGAAACGCTATGGCGAGATTGGCGAGCGCTCGCCGGTTCTGCCTGAGACGCGGCCCGACGACGC
>JBGSJD010000054.1:0-7794 GCA_041742195.1 Hyphomicrobiaceae bacterium | reverse complement strand
CACCGGACGCCCGAGATCGAGACGCTGGACGGTGGACCGGCGGCGGCCCTGAGCGGTGACGTCGGTCACGCCGACGCCAGCGCGACGGCGATGCTCGATATCCGCGGCGCGAGCAAGTTCTTCCCCGTCGGCGGTGGTCTCTTCAGCGCGGCCAAGCTGGTCAAGGCCGTCAACGACGTGTCCCTGACCGTGCGCAAGGGCGAAACGCTGGGCCTCGTCGGCGAGTCGGGGTGCGGCAAGTCCACGCTCGGTCGTCTCGTCCTTCGCCTCGAGGACCCGACGGCGGGCGAAATCATGTTCGACGGCGTCGATCTGGCCCGCATGAACCGCCGCGACATGATCGCGATCCGCCGCAAGATGCAGGTCATCTTCCAGGATCCCTATTCGTCGCTGAACCCACGCATGACGGTCGGCGAGATCATCGGCGAGCCGATGTACGTCCACTCGATCCTGCCGAACGACAAGATCGACGATCGCGTGGCGGAGTTGCTGCAACTCGTCGGTCTCTACCCGTACATGGCGCTCCGCTACCCCCACGAGCTATCGGGCGGCCAGCGCCAGCGCGTCGGCATCGCTCGCGCCTTGGCCGTCAACCCGGAGGTGATCGTCTGCGACGAGGCCGTGTCGGCGCTGGACGTGTCCATCCAGGGGCAGGTGATCAATCTGCTCGAGGACCTGCAGCAGAAACTGGGCCTGACCTACCTTTTCATCGCCCACGATCTCGCGGTCGTGCGCCACATCTCGACGCGCGTCGCCGTCATGTACCTCGGCCGCATCGTCGAGCTGGCGGAATCGTCCGAGCTGTTCGCCAACCCGAAGCATCCCTACACCCAGGCGCTGCTCGCGGCGGCCCCGATCCCCGATCCCGTCATCGAGCGCTCGCGCCCACGCAAGATCATCACCGGCGAACTTCCGAGCCCGCTCAATCCGCCATCCGGCTGCGTGTTCCACCCGCGCTGCCCGCTCGCGACCGACGAATGCAAGAAGGCGGTGCCGGCCGAGCGTGTGCTCGGCATCGACCACCTCGTCGCTTGCATCCATGCCTGACGGCACGTCCCGGATAAGGGGTGGCCGTTGTTGCCAAGGAGAGGAAACGCAATGAGTTTCAAGTCGATCACTGTCGTCGCGGCGCTCGGCGCCGTTGCCGTGTCGATGCCGGCGCTGGCCCAGACGCCCAAGAAGGGCGGCACGCTTCAGTTCGCCGTCGTCGCCGAGCCGCCGACGACGGACTGCCATGGCACCACAACGTTCGCCATGGTGCACCCGGTAGCGCCCCAGTACTCGACCCTGCTCAAGCTCACGGGCCCGCACGACAACATCAAGGTCGTCGGCGATCTGGCCGAGAGCTGGGAGCAGTCGCCCGACGGTCTGACCTACACGTTCAAGCTTCGCAAAGGCGTCAAGTTCCACGACGGCAGCGATTTCACCTCGGCCGACATCAAGGCGACCTACGAGCGGATCATCAATCCGCCGGAAGGCGTGGTCTCGGCCCGCAAGGCCGTGCACTCGGACATCGGCGAGATCCTGACGCCCGACGCCCACACCGTCGTCTTCAAAATGAAGCAGGTGAACGCGTCGATGGTTCTGCACTTCGCCTCGCCGTTCAACTGCGTCTATAGCGCCGCCGAACTCGCCAAGGACCCGACCTATCCGTCGAAGAAGGTGATGGGAACCGGCGCCTTCCAGTTCGTCGAGTACATCAAGGGCTCCCACTGGACGGGCAAGAAGTTCGACGGCTACTTCCTGAAGGATCGTCCCTACCTCGACGGCTACAAGGCTTACTTCGTCAAGTCGGGCGCGGTCGTGACCGGCATGCGCGGCGGTCAGTTCGACGCCGAATTCCGCGGCCGCACACCCGCCGAGCGCGATCAGCTCGTCAGCGCCATGGGTGATCAGGTGACGGTCCAGGAAGGCCCGTGGATCACCAACATCCTGCTCTCGTTCAACACGTCCAAGAAGCCCTTCGACGACGAGCGCGTCCGCCGCGCCCTGAGCCTCGCCATCGACCGGTGGGGCGGCAGCGAGAACCTCGGCAAGGTCACCCTGATCAAGGGCGTCAGCGGCACGTTCCGCCCGGGCGCATCGTGGTCGCTGCCCGTCTCGGAACTCGAGAAGATTCCGGGCTTCTGGCGCGACGCGAACAAGTCGCGCGAGGAGGCGAAGCGTCTGCTGAAGGAAGCTGGCGTCAGCAACCTCAAGATCAAGCTGCTCAACCGGACGATTGCCCAGCCCTTCACGCCGGCCGGCATCTACGCCATCGACCAGTGGCGCCGCATCGGCGTCGAGACCGAGCATGTGCAGGTCGAGACGAAGCTCTGGTATGACGGCATGGCCAACGGCAACTTCGACGTGGCGGTGCAGAACATCTCCGACTTCGCCGACGATCCGAACGCCCAGTTCAACACGTTGCTGAGCACAAAAGCGTCGTCCATCGCCTATTCGCGGCACACCGACACCAGGATCGACGACCTCTACAAGAAGCAGTCGGGCACGGTGGACCCGGTCGAGCGCATGAAGATCGTGAACGAACTCGAGCGCTACACCCTGGAGAAGGCCTACAATATCCCGCTGCTCTGGTATCAGCGCATCGTCGTGAACCACAAGAAGGTCAAGGGCTGGGATCTTCCGCCCTCGCACTTCGCCGGCCAGACGCTCGTCGACGTCTGGCTCGACCAGTAACCGCCGCCTCAGCAGCCGACCCGTTTTGGCCCGGGAGGACGGGCGAATTCGGTCGGTGCTGAGCCGGTACCAACAAGAACAGAAGTCCAAAAGGGAGTGAGACAGTGAGAAAGTTGACCCTGCTATCGGCCACCGCGCTCGTTGCGCTGGGTGGTGGCCTTGCCGAGGCGCAAACGCCCAAGAAGGGCGGAACGCTGAACTTCGCCGTCGTCGCCGAGCCGCCGACCATCGATTGCCATGCGGTGACGACGTTCGCCTTCGCCCATCCGGCGCGTCCCCACTATTCGACGCTGCTCAAGTGGCAGGGCAATGCCAACACCGGCCAGAAGATCGTCGGTGATCTCGCGACCTCGTGGGAGGTGGCGAAGGACGGGTTGAGCTACACGTTCAAGCTGCATCCGAACGTCAAGTTCCACGACGGTTCGCCGATGACGTCGAACGACGTCAAGGTCAGCTACGAGCGCATCATCAATCCGCCCGAGGGCGTGTTGTCGGTGCGTCGTGCGCTGTTCCAGTCCATCAAGGAGATCGAAACGCCGGACGCGAACACGGTCGTCTTCAAGATGAAGTCGCCGAACGCGTCGCAGCTGATCAATTTCGCGTCGCCGTGGAACTGCATCTACAGCGCCGCGAAGCTGAAGGACGATCCGAAATTCCCGGAGAAGACGATTCTTGGAACGGGCGCCTACACGTTCGTCGAGAACGTCAAGGGTTCGCACTGGATCGGCAAGCGGTTCGACGGCTACTTCCTCAAGGATCGGCCGTATCTCGACGGCTACAAGGCCTACTTCGTGAAGTCCAACGCTGTCGTGACCGGCATGATCGGCGGTCAGTTCGACGGCGAGTTCCGCGGCCGTACGCCGAAGGAGCGCGACCAGCTCGTGTCGGGCATGAAGGAGAATGCGCTCGTCACCGAAGGGCCGTGGGTGACGAACCTTCTGTTCACGTTCAACGTGGCGAAGAAGCCGTTCGACGACGTGCGCGTGCGCCGCGCGCTCTCGATGGCGATCGACCGGCATGGCGGCTCGAAGGCCCTGTCGCAGATCTCGATGCTCAAGTACGTCGGCGGCCTGTTGCGGCCGGGCTACGAGCTCGCGCGTACCGAGGCTGAACTCGAGGCGTTCCCGGGCTTCGGCAAGGACATCAACAAGGCACGAGAGGAGGCCAAGCGCCTGCTCAAGGAAGCCGGCGTCCCGAACCTCAAGCTGAAGCTCGTCAACCGCAACGTCGCCGAGCCGTACACGCCAGGTGGCATCTTCCTGATCGACCAGTGGCGCCGCATCGGCGTCGAGGCCGAGCACAGTCAGCTCGAGACGAAGCTCTATTTCGACGCCATGCGCTCGGGCAACTTCGACGTGTTCCTCGAGTTCATTTCGGACTTCGCCGACGATCCGTCCTCACAGTTCGACAAGTTCCTCACCAAGGAGAAGTCGTCGCGCTCGGCCTCCGGCCACACGGACAAGGAGATGGATCGCCTGTTCGATCTCCAGGCGGCGGCCCTCACGATGGAGGAGCGCAAGAAGCATGTCCGGGCGTTCGAGGACCGCGCTCTCAGTGAGGTCTACTCGGTTCCCTTGCTCTGGTGGCAGCGCATCATCGTGCGGCACAAGAAGATCAAGGACTGGGAGCACCACAATAACCACTTCACGGCTTCCGACCTCGTGAACGTCTGGCTCGACCAGTAAGGTCACGCGAACAGGGAAGGGGCTATCCGGCCCCTTCCTTCTGCCTCTGAGGATCGCACACCCCCATGCTTGGCTACATTGTTCGCAGGTTGCTCATGGTGATCCCGACCCTGATCGGCGTCGCTGTTGCCGTGTTCTTCCTTATCCGCGTCATGCCCGGCGATCCCGTGGTGGTGAAGCTGCGCGCCGATGGCGCCGCGGTCACCGAGGAAACCATCCAGGCAGAGCGGAAACGCCTTGGGCTCGACAAGCCCCTCATGGTCCAGTTCACCGACTACATGATCGGCCTGACGCGGCTCGATCTCGGCAAGTCGCTCTGGACCGGTGAGTCGGTGGCGGGCGAGATCGCGATCCGTTTCCCAGTCACGCTGCAGGTGGCGATCATGGCGACTTTGATCGCCGTGTTCATAGCCGTTCCACTCGGGACCTTATGTGCCGTCTATCGAGATACCTGGATAGACAACGTGATACGCGTGCTCGCGGTTTCAGGACTGGCAATCCCGGGTTTCTGGCTCGGCATGCTCATCATTCTGGGGCTGCTCTACTTCTTCAACTGGCTACCGAAGATCGGCTACGTCTCCATCTTCGAGGATCCGGTCGCCAATCTCTCCGCGCTGTTCTGGCCCGCGCTCTCGGTCGGCTACCGGTACGCCGCCGTCGTCACCCGCATGATGCGATCGGCACTGCTCGAGGTGATGCGCGAGGATTACATCCGGACAGCTCGCGCAAAGGGTGTTTACGAGAGCCTCGTCACCCGTCGGCACGGCCTGCGAAACGCGTTGCTGCCGGTCGTGACGGTCGTCGGCCTCGAGTTCGCCTTCCTCATCGGTGGCCTCGTGGTGACCGAGCAGGTGTTCAACCTGAACGGCATCGGCAAGCTCTTCGTCGACGCCACGGCACGCGGTGACTTCACGCTGCTCCAGGGTCTCGTCCTGCTGATCGCCACGGTCTTCGTGATCGTCAATCTTCTGGTCGATCTGCTGTATGCGGCGCTCGATCCCCGTATTCGTCTGACTTGAGAGGCGCGATCATGGCCGACGTCACCGCGGGCGACGCATTCGCCGAGAAGATCCCCAAGCGGACGAACCCGATCATCAAGTTCATCGTGGCGCAGCCGCTGGGCTTCGTCGGCTTTCTGATCGTGCTCCTCTATTTCGTGCTGGCCGTCGGCGCGCAATGGATCTCGCCCTATCACCCGGAGGAGGTGGACTTCTCCGCCATGCTGACGGGCCCGAGCCCGGAGCATCTCTTCGGAACCGACCAGTACGGCCGCGACGTGTTCTCGCGGCTCGTTTACGGCGCCCGGACCGCGCTCGCGGTCGGCATGCTGTCGGCGATCGTCGGCTGCACGCTCGGCGCGATCCTCGGGGCCACATCGGGCTACTTCGGCGGCATGATCGATAACATCATCCAGCGGCTCGTCGACGTCATGCTGTCGTTCCCGATCATCGTGCTCGCGATGGTCGTCGTGGCGGTGCTCGGCCGCAACATGATCGCCGGTATCGACGCCAACCTGATCGTTGCGATCGCGCTTCCCATGGTGCCGAAGATGGCGCGCATCGCGCGGTCCTCGACGCTGTCGATCGCGCAGATGCCGTTCATCGACGCCGCCCGGGCTGCCGGCTACAGCCACGCCCGGATCGTGCTGCGCCACATTCTGCCGAACATCGTCGCGCCGTACCTGATCATGCTGACGGCATTCATCGCCCAGGCGATCCTGCTCGAGGCCTCCCTGTCGTTCCTCGGCCTCGGCGTGACCGAGCCGACGGCGGCCTGGGGTCTGATGTTGTCGGGGTCGTCGGCCGACTTCTATCAGGCGGCGCCCTGGATGATCCTGTTCCCGGGCCTCGCCATCACGCTTGCCGTGTTCGCGTTCAACCTGCTCGGCGACAGCTTGCGCGACTGGCTCGACCCGAAGATGAAGGTCTGATCTCGACGCCGTTCTTGGCGCGAGCCACGAACGGCGTCGTTGCTCGATGTGCTTTGCTCGCGCGATCCGCTAGGATGCTCGGCATGAAGCGCCCTGTCCTCGAACCGGCAGCGGCGGCGCCAGACGTGTCGAGGCCATTGTCATGAAGATCGTCATGCTGGCACGGAATGCCGGCCTCTACTCCCATCGCCGGATCGTCGAGGCGGCGCGGGCGCGCGGCCACGAGATCGACGTCATCAATACGCTCCACGTCCACATGAACATCACGTCCAACCAACCGCTTCTCAGGCATGGTGGGCGCACTCTCGGCGCCTACGACGCCGTCATCCCGCGCATTGGCGCGTCCGTCACGAACTATGGCCTCGCGGTCCTCCGCCAGTTCGAGATGCAGGGAGTGTTTCCGCTGAACGAATCGGTCGCCATCGGCCGCTCGCGCGATAAGCTGCGCGCCCTCCAGATCCTCGCCCGCGCCGGCATCGGTCTCCCGAACACCGCCTTTGCCCATGGCCCCCGCAAGGCCGAGGAGGTCGTCGCCGACGTCGGCGGCGCACCCGTCATCATCAAGCTGCTCGAAGGCACCCAGGGCATGGGCGTCATCCTCGCCGAGACGGCAGCGTCCGCAACGTCGATCATCGAGGCGTTCTCGGCGGCCAACGTCAACATTCTGGTGCAGGAGTTCGTCAGCGAATCGTCTGGCACCGACGTGCGCGCCCTCGTCGTCGGCGGCGAAGTGGTCGCCTCGATGAAGCGCACGAGCCGCAAGGGTGATTTCCGCTCAAACCTGCATCGGGGCGGCAAAGCAGAAGCCGTGCAACTGACGGACGAGGAGATCGCGACCGCGATCAAGGCCGTCGATACGCTCGGCCTCAACGTGGCCGGCGTCGATATGTTGCGCTCGCACCGCGGCTCGCTGGTGCTCGAGGTGAACGCCTCGCCGGGAATCGAGGGCATGGAAGGCGCGACCGGCGTCGATGTGGCCGGCCGCATGATCGAACTGCTCGAGGCCCGCGCCCGCCCCGGCGAGACCCGGACCAAGGGCTCCGGCTAGCCCGCTTTGCAGTCGCGGCGTTCCGTGGAAGACTTGATCGTGAAGCAGGGTTGGAACGCCGGCTCGACGACCACTCGGCGCGAGCAACGAACGGCGACCGGGAACGCCATCAGGGAGAAAACACCATGTCCGACAAGCCCGTCGTCCGGTTCGATGTCGAGGACGGCATCGGGGTGATCACGATCGATTATCCGCCGGTGAACGCCCTCGGCCCCGGCGTATCCGACGGCATCCTCGCGGCGCTCGACAAGGGCGAAGCCGACCCCGCGGTAAAGGCGTTCGTCATGATCGGTGCCGGTCGCACGTTCATCGCCGGCGCGGACATCCGCCAGTTCGGCAAGGCGCGCCCCAACCCGACGCGACGCACCTACGACGCCCTCGATCAAGGCAAGAAACCCGTCGTCGCGGCGATCCACGGCTACGCCCTCGGCGGCGGCCTCGAGAACGCGCTC
>JBGSJD010000053.1:0-3984 GCA_041742195.1 Hyphomicrobiaceae bacterium | reverse complement strand
ACGACAGTCGCCCGGCCGTCGGGCTCGATGCGGGTCAGGGTGCCGCGCTCGATCTCGACCAGCAGGACGGCGCCGTCCGCCAATGCGATCGGTCCTTCGGGGAAGCGAAGTCCGGTCGCGATCTCCTTGATATCGGGCATGGGGCTCTCCAGTGGCATCGTTGCGACGTCTCGGTCCGGCGTGCCGATGACATCGGGCGCGGGCTCGTGCGGCAGGCTAGCCGCTCGGCGGTGGCGCTGTCTCGCTCGTCTGGTGTGGCGGCCTGCCAAAGCCCCAGAGGAAGCCGACGCGGTCGCCACGGAACCAGTGCCCATCGGGCTCTTCCTGGTGCGTCAGGAGACGGCGGCCGTGCGCCACGGCATGGTCGATGAGGCTCTCGGTGGTCCATGTGGACGCGATCAGACCGCTCGTCTCCATCATGGGATCGACCGTCGCAAGCTGCGCGCGCATGTGTTCCGCGGCCGCGGTGGTGTCGTGGATGAACAGACCGACCGGACGGCCGAGCCCGCGCAGTATCTCGACCGAGTCTCCCCTCACGATCGTACCGATGCGACCGGGGTAATTGGCGTAAAGCGGGATCGGCTTCTCGCGATCGTACTCGATGCCGAGGTAATCGCCGGCATGGCCCTCGGCGGCATTGCGGTCCAGTGCGCGCGAGACGAGGATCGCGCCGAGGCCCTTGTCGACGCCAGCCTCGACGACCAGCGCAGGTTTCAGGGCGCGGGCTGCGAGGTAGAAGGCGAGGCGACGGCCCGGCAGGAACACCGGGTCCATACTCCAGCGGTTGGCGGATCGCGACGTTTCGGCGACTACGTAGTCCGCAAGGTCCCGGTCGGCGGCCAGTTCGTCGACGTAGGTCAGCATTTCGGAGAGCGGCCGGCGCGCGATCTCGGCCATGACGCCTGCGAGGAGCCGATCGCTCTCGCACGTCGTGGCGTAGGTGAAGTTGGCCAGTTCCCGAGACCGGATGCTCCAGTCCGCGATGCGCTGGATGCTGCCGAGTACGCCTGCCTGCCGCGTCGCCATAACAGCACGTGGCGCAACGAGGGCGATGCGACCCGCCCGCGTCGTCAGCATCCATCGCTTCAGAGCTGGCAATCCCGTCACGCGCGCCGCGCTCCGTCCCTTTCGACGGCCGGGCCGCCGGCTCTGTGCCGCGACCTCGACGCTTTCGTCAGACGAACTTGACGCCCGTGCTGGCTGCGAGTTCGTCGGCGGATACGCCTGGAGCCGTCTCGACCAGCTTCAGGCCGGCCGGTGTCACATCCATCACGGCGAGATCGGTGATGATGCGGTTGACGACGCCGACGCCCGTCAGCGGCAGGGTGCACTTGGGCAGGATCTTGAGGTCGGTCGAGCCGTCCTTCTTCTTGGCGGTGTGCTCCATGACGACGACGACGCGCTCGACGCCGGCGACGAGATCCATGGCGCCGCCCATGCCCTTCACCATCTTGCCGGGGATCATCCAGTTGGCGAGATCGCCGGTCTCGGAGACCTGCATGGCGCCTAGGATGGCCAGATTGATGTGGCCGCCGCGGATCATCGCGAAGCTGTCGGCGGAGGAGAAGAAGCTCGAGCCCTTGATCGTCGTCACCGTCTGCTTGCCGGCATTGATCAGATCGGGGTCGACCTCGTTCTCGGTCGGGAACGGGCCGATGCCGAGGAGGCCGTTCTCGGACTGGAGCATCACATCGATGCCGTCCGGGATGTAGTTCGCGACCAGCGTCGGCAGGCCGATGCCGAGATTGACGTAGAAGCCGTCCTCGAGCTCTTTCGCGGCGCGCGCCGCCATTTCCTCGCGGGTCCAGGCCATGGGAACACTCCTCGATCGTGGAATTCGGGGCGGCGCACGACGCGCCAGGCGATTACTTGCGGACCGTGCGCTGCTCGATGCGCTTCTCGGGCGTCGCATTGAGCACGATGCGCTGCACGAAGATGCCCGGCGTGTGGATCTGGTCGGGATCGAGCTCGCCGGTCTCGACGATCTCCTCGACCTCGGCGATCGTCACCTTGCCGGCCATGGCGCACACGGGGTTGAAATTGCGCGCCGTCAGCCGGTAGACGAGATTGCCGGCCTTGTCGGCCTTCCAGGCCTTGACCAGTGCCACGTCGGCCTTGAGAGACCGCTCGAGCACGTACATCTGGCCGTCGAATTCGGCCGTCGGCTTGCCTTCGGCGACCAGCGTTCCGTAGCCCGTGCGTGTGTAGAAGGCGGGGATGCCGGAGCCGCCGGCGCGCAGCTTCTCGGCGAGCGTGCCCTGTGGCGTGAACTCCAACTCGAGCTCACCGGCGAGATACTGGCGCTCGAACTCCTTGTTCTCGCCGACGTAAGACGAGATCATCTTCCTGATCTGCCGCGTCTTGAGGAGGAGGCCGAGGCCGAAATCATCGACGCCGGCATTGTTCGAGATCGCAGTGATGTCCTTGGCGCCAGAGTCCCGCAGCGCGAGGATCAGGTTTTCCGGAATACCGCAGAGGCCGAAGCCGCCGGCCATCACCGTCATGCCATCGAAGGTCAGCCCGTCGAGGGCCTCCTTCGCCGATTTATAGACCTTGCTTGCCACGTTTCAGTAACCTCTCGACACTCCGGAAAATCTTCACGGCGAAAAAATGAAGGAACAACCACATCACTACAGTGTTCCACAAGGACGCCATCAGCCAAAATGGCCAAAGACTGACATCGCGGATCAGCTCCTGCAGAATTGGCAAGTTGCTGAGAACGATCAAAACCACTGCCCAAACACGATACCTGAGCGGAGCATTCGGAAGACTGTCCGGCGAGCCACGCCATTCTGCTTCGCGAACATACTCAACCGAACGTCCGATCCCGAGCAAGACAACGATCAGTGGAACAAAGAAGACCAAGCCGCAAATTGCAGCAATGAAAAAGTCAGGAGCCTCCGTCAGCAATGCGCCCAGCATGAGGACCGCAGCCGGAATGAGGGCCAAAGAGAAGAAGAATACCCGACCGCCGGGCGAGATGAAGCCAGAGCGCGGTTTAAACTTCTCTCCGTCCTCCATCAGCCCTGCTTCACTTCCTGTTCAATCGCGCCGAAGATCGAATGACCCGCGTCGTCGTGCATCTCGATTCTAACCACATCGCCGGGCTTCAGGAACGGGGTTTCCGGCGCCCCTTTCAACGCTTGTTGAATCATCCTTATCTCAGCGATGCAGGAATAGCCAAGCCCCCCTTCGGAAACCGGTGTGCCGGGGCCGCCATCGGTGCCCTTGTTGGAGACCGTGCCCGAGCCGATGATCGTGCCGGCTGACAGCGCGCGCGTCTTTGCGGCATGGGCGATGAGGCGCGCGAGGGAGAAGGTCGCGTCCACGGCTGCGTTCGCCCGGCCGAACGGCTCGCCGTTGAGATCGACCCGCAGCGGCAGGTGCACGAGCGCGTCCTGCCAGTTGGGGCCCAGTTCGTCCGGCGTGACAGCGACGGGGGAGAAGGCGCTGGCGGGTTTCGACTGGAAGAAACCGAAGCCCTTGGCGAGCTCGCCGGGGATGAGGCCGCGCAGGGACACGTCATTGCACAGCATGATGAGCTGGATATGGTAGCCCGCCTCCTCCTCGCTGACGCCCATCGGCACGTCATCGGTGATGACCGCAACCTCGCCCTCCATGTCGCAGCCCCAGGCGGGATCGCCGAGCGGGATCGCATCGCGCGGGCCGAGGAAGCCGTCCGATCCGCCCTGGTACATCAGCGGGTCGTAGTAGAAACTCTCCGGCACCTTGTCGCCGCGCGCGGCGCGCACGAGCTCGACATGGTTGATATAGGCCGACCCGTCCGCCCACTGAAAGGCACGCGGCAGCGGGCTTTCGCAGTCATGCTCGTGGAAGCGGAAGGTGGGGACGGAGCCGAGCTCCACCTGCTGGGCGAGGGTTTCGAGTTCCGGCCCGTAGATGTTCCACTTGTCGAGCGCGGCCTGCAGCGTCGGCGCGATGCGGGCGGCATCCGTGGCGCGCGTGAGATCGCGGCTGACGACG
>JBGSJD010000052.1:0-2548 GCA_041742195.1 Hyphomicrobiaceae bacterium | reverse complement strand
GGCTCCTGGCGGCCACCACCGAACAGACCACCGAGGAAGCTGCCGCCCCCTGCCGGCGCCTGCTGGCGCGACTGGGCCGAGGCGAGTTCATCCTCGAGGTCGCGCATGCGCGCTTCGAGTTCCTCGATGCGACCGCCGGCCTGCTGGAGGTAATGCTCCTGGGCGAGCACGGACTGGACGAGAAGGTAGGCGGCGTCAGGCGTCTGACGGACAGCCTGGTTGATCAGGCTCTCGGCCTCCCGGTCCTTGCTGACCATGCCATTCTCGCGCATCCGGTCAAACAGGCCCTGGATCAACTGGCGTTCATCGGGCGTCATTTTCGTCTCCTTGAGGCGTTAAACGCCGCACTCAGATGGGGGGGAGCCCGTCGAACCGCAAGGCGCGGCGGGCTCGGCACACAATCAATTTTTCCGATCACAGGTCAGAATACGGCACCGCGTGCGGCAACGGGCCAGATCGATTCCACGCGCGGGGAGGCGGTCGCCATGCCCCGGACGCCGATGTACCAGTCGTGCAGATTGACGGTCGGGTCGCAATGGGGCGGCACCAGCAGGATCTTGTCGCCGAGCCTTGGCCGCTCGTTGCAGGCGACGAGGTTCAGCCCGCCGTGCTCATCGGAGGGCCGCTCGTAAAGCGCGCCCGCCCAGCCGCGCACCTCGGGCATGCCGGATTCGAACGTGAACGCCTTCAATCCGGCGTCGACGACGGCCCGTTCGGGAACTGGCGCGCTCATGACGGTCGCGTAGACGAAGAGCGCGTGCTCGAAGGTGTCGAAGCGCGAGCCGTCCGCCTTCTGGTTGCGGGCGTAATCGGCGTCCATGAAGACGTAGGAACCGGCCTGCAGTTCGTTGTAGACGCCCGACGCGGCCTCCATCTCGAACGTCCCGGTACCGGCGCCGCCGACCACCTCGCAACCGAGGCCAGCCTTGCGCAGCGCGTCGACGGTGTCCGCCGTCCACTCGATGGCCTTGCCGATCGCGGCTTTGCGCTCCTCGACGGTGCGGAGGTGCTGGGCGCGACCCTGATAGGATTGGAGGCCGGCGAACGCGAGCCCCTGCTCGCTTGCGACACGTGAGGCTAGCGCTACGGCGGGGGCGCCGGGCGGCACGCCACAGCGATTGGCGCCGACATCGATCTCGACCAGCACGCGCAACGTCACGCCGGCCTTTCGGGCCGCTGCGCCCAGAGCTTCCACGGCCGCTTCGTTGTCGACCGCCACCATGACGCGGGCCTGATGGGCGAGGGCGGCCAATCGGTCCAGTTTTCGGGCCCCAATCACCTCGTTCGAGACATAGACGTCCGGGATGCCGCCTTCGACCATCGCCTCGGCCTCGGAGACCTTCTGGCAGCACAAGCCGACAGCGCCAAGTTGCATCTGCTTGAGCCCGATCACGGGCGACTTGTGCGTCTTGGCATGGGGACGCAGCCGCACGCCGGCCTTGGCAACGAACTCGGCCATTTTCGCGAGATTGCGCTCGAAGGCGTCGAGATCGATCAGGAGTGCCGGCGTGTCGACATCTTCGAGCGGCATACCGGGCGTGGCGGGGGGCAACTTTGGCATGGAGAGATCCCTGGGTGGCGTCGGGCGCATCATGGCCGGTTTCCACCGGACGCCCAAGAGGCACGACTCGGCGACGACCGGCGGGCCAACGGAAAGAGACGCCGCTGCGCGTCCCGCGCCTCAACGCTCCACGTACCAGCCGATTCGTGAGAGGCGCCACGCCGAGATGGCCGTCTCGACCACGTAGGACAGTATCCATGCGGCGAGGCCGAGGACAGCCCCGTTGATGTCGGGGTAGGCTAGGCTCAGTGATCCGGCCGCCGTCGCAGTCAGGATGCGAAGGATGCCGCTCGCGGCCAGCGATCCCGTCGCGCGTGCCTTCGCGAGCAGCCCCCGGAACAGCGCGGTCGCGCTCCAGAAGGTCGCCATCAGGAAGGTGAGGGTCATCGCCGGCTTGGCGTAGTCCGCGAGGTCCGGCGTGAGCCCCATGACGCCGCGCAGGATCCGGTCCGAGAGCGGCGTTTCGAACAGCACCAGCGCCAGGACCGTGAAGACCGCCACCAGTTGCCCCGTGAAGACGACGATCGTGCGCACGTCCTCGCGGCGCGCGACCAGCGTTTGCGCCGATTGCGTGAGGGTGCGCATCGGCGCCATCAGGAGCGAGACGAGGCCGTGTACAACGCCGAACGCGGCGATCGCGGTCTCCGCCTGGGCGAGACGGCCGAGAAACAGCGTGATGATGAAGATGACGCCCATCTCGGCGGACTGATTGACGATCAGCGGCCACGAAAACCGCCAGTACTCCGCAAACGTCTGGCGCTCGTCACGACGCGGGGGCAGGCGGACCACCGACCGCCACACGAACAACCAGGCAAAGAGAGACTCAGCCGCCATGCACACCACCAGGGCTCCGGCGCCGATCGCGGCCCCCTCCAGCCAGCGCGGCAGCACAGCGAGCGAGACCGCGAGCGACAGCAGCCGGACGAGCGTGCTCGCCGTGATGATGAGCGTGCGCCGCTCGCTCATCAGGAGGGCAAAGGCCACGCC
>JBGSJD010000051.1:0-9274 GCA_041742195.1 Hyphomicrobiaceae bacterium | reverse complement strand
GCGCTCGCGCGCGCGATCGTGCCGCGACCAGCCGTCATGCTGATGGACGAGCCGTTCTCGGGGCTCGACGTGCATCTGCGCGAACGGCTGCAGGAGGAGACGCTCGCCATCCTGCGCGAGACACGCGCCACCTCGATCATCGTCACGCACCACCCGGAGGAGGCCATGCGCCTCGCCGACCGGATCGCGGTCATGCGCAACGGCCGTATCGTGCAGGTGGGGCGGGCGCACGACCTGCATCGCGATCCGGCCGACCTCTTCGTCGCGCGACTCTTCTCCGAGATCAACGAGATCCCCTGGACGGTGTCGGGGGGAGCGCTCAGGACGCCCATCGGGCCCTTCTTCGTGCCGGAACTCGCCGAGGGGGACGACGCCATCCTGTGCGTGCGCCAGCGCGCCGTCCAGCTGGCACCCGTCGGCCAGGGACTGGCCGGGCGGATCGTAAGGGTGAAGCCGCTCGGGGATTCCGCCCTCGTCGATCTCGCTGTGCAGGGGTTCGACCAGGAATTGCGCGCCCGGATGCGCGAAAGCGAAGTGCCGCAGCGCGCCGACGAGGTGGGCGTGCTGATCGATCCGTCGCGGGTGCTGGTGTTTCCGACCGACGGCGGCGACGGCGCCAGCCCCCTGACACCCCGGACGTAAGGCGGCTCACGGGATTAAGATTGCCGTTCCGTCACTTGCGGCGAGGGGAGCGGTCTGCGATACTGCTCGCCAAATGAAACTGGCGCCGTCGGGCGCCTGCAGGAGTATCCTAGACCATGGGCAGCTTGAGCGTCTGGCACTGGCTGATCTTTCTCGCCGTTGCACTTCTGTTCTTCGGCGGCTCCGGCAAGATCTCGGCCGTGATGGGTGATTTCGCCAAGGGTATCAAGAGCTTCAAGAAGGGCTTGCAGGACGACGCGGAAGAGGCGGCCAAGCCCGCCGAGACGGCCCCGCGCACCATCGAGGCCAACAAGCAGGGTGACGTCCACACGACGACGGGCAGCAAGACGAGCTGAGCCGTTGCGGCGGCGGTCTCGTCCCGTCGCCCATCCTGAAGCGGCCCCGACGCGCGCACTGCGCAGCCCGGCTCATCGGCGTCGCCCGTCTGCGTAGGCTCGCGGACGATCGGGTTCATCGATCAGGTATCGGGCCCCAAGAGACTGGTAATATGTTCGATCTCACGTCGTCGAAGCTGATCATTCTCGCCGTCGTGGCGCTGATCGTCGTCGGTCCGAAGGACATGATGCCGCTCCTGCGGACGCTCGGCAGCTTCCTCGGCATGCTGAGGCGGCAGGCCGACGAGTTCCGGGCCCAGTTCGACGACGCCATGCGCCAGAGCGAACTGGCCGACCTCAAAAAGGAAGTCGAGACGCTCGGCGCCGAAACCAAATCGGCGCTCGACGAGACGACGCGCTCGCTCCAGTCACAGATGCACGACCTCGACCGGGCTGTCGACGACGCGGGGAAGCCACTGCCCGACGGCGAGATGCCCACCGCATCCGTCGCTACGACCGCATCCGTCGCTACGGAAGATCCGGGCGCCATCGAAGCGATACCGGCGCCGGCCGAAGACGCCATGTCGCCTTTGCCGCCACCGGCCGACGAGCGGGTGGTCGCGGAACTGGCCGCCACGGACGGCCCAGCGCCGAAAGCGGGAGCCTGACCGCATGCAGGACATGACGCCCGCGAGCGCCGCCTCCAGCCCGGCCGAACCTGTCCCCAACGGCCAGGAAGAGATCGACCAGTCGCGCATGTCGCTGATCGAGCACCTGACCGAGTTGCGTCAGCGCCTGATCGTGTCGCTGTTCGCGTTCACGGGCATGTTCGTCCTCTGCTTCTTCTTCGCCAAGCCGATCTACAATGTGCTCGTGTGGCCCTATGTCCGGGTCGTCGGCGAGGAGAAGGCCAAGCTGATCGCCACGCACTTCCTCGAGCAGCTCTACACGAACATCCGCCTCGCCATGTTCGGCGCGGCGTTCCTGTCGTTCCCGATCGTCGCCAACCAGGTCTACAAGTTCGTCGCCCCGGGGCTCTACAAGACCGAGAAGCAGGCGTTCGTCCCCTACCTCATCGCGACGCCGATCCTGTTCTTCCTCGGCACCCTCGTCGTCTATTTCGTCGTGATGCCGCTCCTCATCTCGTTCTCGCTCGACATCACGCCGCAGGCGGCCGGCGACGGCAAGGCGGCCATCGAGCTGTTGCCGAAGGTGTCGGAGTATCTCTCGCTCATCATGACGCTGATTTTCGGCTTCGGGATCTGCTTCCAGTTGCCCGTCATCCTGACGCTGCTCGCGCGCGCCGGCGTGGTCACGGGCGATTCACTTCGCAGTTTCCGGCGCTACGCCATCGTGTCGATAACGGGTGCGGCAGCCGTCCTCTCGCCGCCCGACCCCTTTTCGATGCTCGCCATGATGGCGCCGACGATCCTGCTCTACGAGGCCTCGATCCTGATTATCGACCGCCTCGCCAAGCGGGATGCCGAGGCAGCCAAGGCCGCAGACTGACGGCGGCCGCTGGACGCGGCCCGGCTCCGGGAATAAAACACCGCGAGCCTCGTTCTAGCGGGGCTCAGACCGTCCAACCGAGGGCTCTCCCGTGCACGACATCAAGGCCATTCGCGACAATCCCGCCGCCTTCGACGAAGGCTTGCGGCGGCGTGGCATTCTCGGCGATGGCGACGGGCAGTTCTCGTCGGCGGCGATCCTGAAGCTCGACGAGGCGCGTCGCCAGCACGTCACCGCATTGCAGGAGGCGCAGGCGCGCCGCAACGCCGCCTCGAAGGAGATCGGCGCTGCCAAGAAAGCCAAGGACGAGGCGACCGCCAACGCGCTGATGGCCGAGGTCGCCGCGCTCAAGGACCAGCTCGCGTCTGGCGAAGCGAAGGAGCGCGAGTTGAGCGCCGAAATGGATGCGCACCTCGCACAGATCCCGAACCTGCCGCTCGACGACGTGCCCCTCGGCAAGGACGAGCACGACAACGAGGAGGTGCGGCGTGTGGGGAACCCCGGCGTCTTTGCCTTTCAGCCGAAGCAGCATTTCGAGCTCGGCGAAGCGCTGGGGCTGATGGACTTCGAGACCGCCGGCAAGGTGTCGGGCGCGCGGTTCGTCTATCTCAAGGGCGCGCTCGCTCGCATGGAGCGCGCGCTCGCCGCGTTCATGCTCGACATTCATACGGCCGAGCCCAAGGACGGCATCGGCGGCTACACCGAGGTCAATCCGCCGTTGTTGGTGCGCGACGACGCGGCTTACGGAACGGGAAATCTACCGAAGTTCAAGGATGATTTGTTCCGCACATCCGGAACCGCAACGGCATTGGACTTTCAAGACGATGTGTTCAAAGAGGTAAAACGTTTCCTAGCGCACAATAGAGATTTGGAAGGGAGGGAGTTGATTGATGCCGTGCATGAGCACTTGCGTGGGACGTTTCAGTCAGACTGGTACCTCCGCCTTATGTTTCCGGGTTCAGAAAGAGCGAAAAAGTCGGCGAGCTTGCCGGATAGTCGAGTTGACCTCTATTTGATCCCCACTGCTGAGGTCTCGCTCACAAATCTTGTCCGCGAGTCGATCCTCGACGAGGACGCGCTGCCGATGCGCGTCACCGCCGCGACGCCCTGCTTCCGGTCGGAGGCGGGCTCTGCCGGGCGGGACACGCGCGGCATGATCCGCCAGCACCAGTTCACCAAGGTGGAACTCGTCTCCATCACCACGCCCGAGACCTCGCTCGCCGAGCACGAGCGCATGACGCGGTCGGCCGAGACCATCCTCGAGCGCCTCGGGCTTCCCTATCGCACCGTGCTGCTCTGCACCGGCGACATGGGGTTCTCGGCCCAGAAGACCTACGACATCGAGGTCTGGCTGCCCGGGCAGAACGCCTATCGCGAAATCTCGTCTTGCTCCGTCTGCGGCGACTTCCAGGCGCGGCGCATGGGGGCGCGGTATCGCTCCAAAGAGAATAAGGACGTCAGGTTCGTCCACACGCTCAACGGGTCAGGGCTCGCCGTCGGCCGCACGCTGATCGCGGTCTTGGAGTACTACCAGCAGGCCGACGGCTCGATCCTCGTGCCCGAAGCCCTGCGGCCCTACATGGGCGGCCTCGAGCGGATCGCGCGGTCGTAAGGGTTCGCTGCGCGACACTGGCTACCGCATCAGCCCCTCCTCTTGCGTTCCCGGGCGACGCACGGGCCGGAGGCACGGGCGGAGACCCGGGATCGCGTGGTTGGCGCTTTCGCTGCCGTCGATGGAAGCGACCCCGGCTCTCCGCGCTCACGCGCTCCGGCCGGGGACGCAGTGGAGAGAGACCGGTGCTTCGGTTACCCACCAGCAACCGCGCACTTTGAGTTCGCGCTTCGCCCTCTCCTCTTGCGTTCCCGGGCGACGCGCGGGCCGAAGGCACGAGCGGAGACCCGGGATCTTCCTCTGGATCGCATGTGCCCGGCGTCGGCAGCTTGGCGCTGGGTGTGCCTGCGAGAGGGGTAAAGACCCCGGCTCTCCGCGCTCACGCGCTCCGGCCGGGGACGCAGGGGATCGGGGCTCCCCGCGACGACGAGGGAGATGGCGCCGCCCCCAGATGCCGCAAGCGTTCGCTGCGCGAAGCGGGGCTAGCCCCGCACCCCATCGGGAGGCACAGCCTCCCGAACCCACCAGTTTTTTCGGGGGGATTGCGGGTTGCGCTTCGGATGCCCACTCCGCATCCGCGCGGCCCGTCGCTCTCCGCCCTCTCCACTTGCGTTCCCGGGCGACGCGCGGGCCGAAGGCACGGGCGGAGACCCGGGATCGCTGGGTTGGTTGTGTCGCGCATCTCGACCGAAGCGACCCCGACTCGAAGCCCCCTCACCCCGACCCTCTCCCCAGGGGGAGAGGGAGAAGAAAGTTCGCGGCACCAACCGCACCCAAGCCCCTCTCCCCTTTGGGGAGAGGGTTAGGGTGAGGGGCCAGAAGCGGCAACCGCAGCTCGACCGAAGCGACCCCGGCTCTCGGCGCGACGTGCCTCGACCGGGGACGCAGTGCAGAGACGGTTGCGCTTCGGATGCCCACTCCGCATCCGCGCGGCTTTCGTTCGCGCTTCGGATGCCCACCAGCAACCGCGCGAAAAAGGAGGGGGTTTGGGGGACACGTCCCCCAAACGGGTGCGGGCCCGTGGCCCGTTCGCGCCAGCGGCGCGACCGCCACGATGCGATCATGGCGCAGTCGCGACGATGAAGATGCGCGCATCCTTCTTGGCCGAGCCGTGCCGCCCACGCTCGGTGATCGTGAACCCGGCACGCGCGATATCCGCTTCCAGTTCACCGGCCTTGAAGAATGCCACATGCGGCGCTTTCCCGACGAGGCGGGCGACCGGCACGGCGAGGCGGATCAACGGGTTCATCTCGCTGAGGCACGTCGTCTTGGAGACGAAGAGGCCGCCCGGCTTCAGGCGCTCACGGATGCCGGCGAGTACGGCGGCGCGGTCCGGGACGAGGTGCAGCACGTTGAAGGCCAGCACCGCATCGAAGCCACCGGGGCGGGTGGGCGTCGTCTCGGCCGGGGCCAACTCGAAGTCGACGTTTAGACATCCCGCTGCGGCCGCCTTCTCGCGAGCGATGGCAATCATTTCCGATGAGCCGTCGGTGGCGACGATCCGACCGACGGACGGTGCGAGGCTCAAGGCCGTCGTCCCCGTGCCGCAGCCGATCTCGAGGACATGATCCGTCGCCGACAGAAGCTCCCGCGTGCGTTCCCGGGTTCGCTCGTAGCCGGGCATATCGGCGATCGCATCGGTCGCATACTTGCGCGCCGCACGGTCCCAGAACCGGGCGTCTCGCGTTGCCGTTGCCATGTTGCCCCTCATGATGGCGCGTCCGCCAGGACTCGAACCTGGGACCCTCTGCTTAGAAGGCAGATGCTCTATCCGGCTGAGCTACGGACGCCTCGCTGCAATCTACGCGAGCCGGAATGACCGTGCAACGACAGGCCCGACACCGTCAGACGTCGTCGCGCGTCGTCCGCCGCACCGTGACGCCCGGGCGGCGGCGCACGTCCGGCTGCAGCTTCACGCCGAGGCCCGGTCCCGGGGGCACCGTGATCTCGCCTTTGACGAGCGGGGGCAAGGGACCGACGTAACTTTCGTACCAGCCGTAGTAGAAGGCGCGCACAATCTCCTGCACCCAACAGTTGCGGACGTTCAGCGCGAGGTGTGTGGATACGGTGAGCGCGACGGGCCCGGTACAGTCGTGGAAGGCGACGGGCGTCTGATAGGTCTCGGCCATGGTGGCGATCTTCTTCGCCTCGGAGACGCCGCCGCACCACGCAACGTCCATGATGACCATCGAGAGGGCCTGAAGTTCCAGCAGGTAGCGGAAATCCGCCCGGCCGCCGCGCGTCTCGCCGACCGCGATCGGGGACCGCGTCGCCCGCGCCACCTCACCGATCGATTGCATGTGGTCCATGAAGACCGGGTCCTCGACCCACATCGGGCCGTAGGGTTCGAGTGCCTGGGCGATCTTGATGGCCTGAGGGCGGCTCCAGAGGGAGTGCAATTCATAGGCAACGTCCATCCGGTCGCCGACGGCCTTCCTGATCTTCTCGAAGGGCTCGAGGCCGCGTTTCAGGTCGGCGGGCCCGATCCAGTAGCCCTGGGTGGCCTCTGCCGCATAGTCGAGCGGCCAGATCTTCATGGCGTCGATGCCCATCTCGAGCAGCGAATGGGCGAGTTCGTCGGCGCGGTGCAGGAAGGCGTCGAGGTCCTCGTATTGCCCCTTGCGGCTCGCGAGGCCGAAATTGGAGGTGCCTTGCGTCGCCTTGTCCTGGACGTACGAGAAGCCGGCGCAGGTGTTGTAGACCTTGATCCTGTCGCGGACGCGGCCTCCGAGCAGGTCGCAGAGGGGCACTCCCCTCGCCTGCCCGGCAATGTCCCAAAGCGCGATATCGACCGCTGACCGGCCCCGCATTTCGGCCGACGCACCGGCGAACCCGATGTAGCCGGTCAGATGCGCCTGATGCGCCTCGATGTTCAACGGGTCCTTGCCGATCAGGTACGGCGCAATGGTGCCGTGGATGTGCCCTTCCGCGGCCGCCGGGCCGTAGAACGTCTCGCCGAGGCCGGTCAGGCCCTCGTCCGTCAGCACCTCGACCCAGAGGAGGTTCGGGTGCTCGGCCGAGCGGATGGTCTCGATTGCCGTGACTTTCATGCGTGCCGCCTCCTGGTCATGCTCCGAGTGCACATCGATCCCGCCGCGTCGCGAGGGTCGCGCGATGGAGATTGCCTCGGCTGGCGCACACCTCCAAGACGTCCCGCGCGGCCCCGGACGCGGCTCCCAGCGGCCCCCTTCAGGGCGCCATGAACTCGAAGATCTTCGAGTACGTCGTCCGGTCTCGGGTCGAGAAGGCGCCGACGTCGGCATCGTAGGTCGCGATGAGCTTCTTCACTTCGGGGCCGTTCAGGGCCTTGTCCATCACCTCTGCCGAGGGGAACGCGTAGAGCGCCACGTACTGATGCGAACCGTCGCCCAGTTGCACCTTGTAGCGCGCGCCGCCGATGCATCCCGGGAAGGCCCGCACCGCGTCCGGCGTGTGCTCGGCGTTGTACCAGCGGTTGAAGTCGGCATCGCGGTCCGGGTTCACACTGGCGCGGACGGCGAGGAAGTGTTCGGGGAAGAGCATGTGGAGGTTACTTTCTTTCTAGCTTGCGCCTTCGGATGCCCACCTTCGGCATCCGGCGCGGCTTGCGCCTTCGGATGCCCACGTCTTGGCGGAGCCATGCTCTGCACGGACGCATCCGGCGCGTGGCTACGGCTGGGGTGGTAGAGGAGTGGCGACGAGGCTCCCGCTCGTCGAAGCTAGTCGGCGTACCGCACCTTTGACGACTTCAAGAGGTCGTCGATGCCGCCGAGATTGGTGAAGCCATCGCGGATCCTGGACTGCATCTCCGTCTCGGCGCGGACGATGTCCGCGACCCGAGGCAACAGATTTTCGAGGTCCTCCCGGGGCACGATCACAACGCCGTCGCGATCGCCGACGACGACGTCGCCCGACCCGACGCGGACGCCTCCGACGACGACCGGGAAGCCGACGCGCCCGGGGCCGCTCCTGACGCACGAGTTCGGGGTGATGCCGCGACAGAAGAGCGGGATCCCCACCGGCAACAATCCCGCGAGATCGCGCATCATGCCGTCGACGACGACACCAGCCACGCCCTTGTGGCGCGCCATCATCGCCGTGTTGTCTCCGAAGACTGCCGAAGTCGGGAAGCCCTCCGACGCGGCGATCAGCACGTCACCGGGCTGCGCCATCGCCAGGGCCGCGAGAATGGCGAGATTGTCGTTCGGGCCCGTTTCGCATGTGATCGCCGTGCCGAGCATGAGGCAGCAATCGGCATCCAGCGGCTTGATGTCGGCCGAGACGGCCCCGCGACCATCCCGAGCGTCGGTGATCTGCCCGGTCTGGACGCCCTTCAGCCTGGCGACGGCTTCGGGCGACGGGCGCTCCCAGTGGCGTTTGACGGTGAGAAGTGGGGGATCTGTCAGCATGGAGCCTCCGGTCTGTCGCGACCCCAAGCCTAGGCCGGCAGTGTCCGTTCTGCCAATCCGTTGCTCCGACGCCAAGGACGCGACTAGGATCGTGCGACTTTCCATCCAGGCATCCCTCAGCATTCAGGAACGACCATGCCCTCAGCTCGGCGTACGGCCCTCGTCACCGGATCGAACAAGAACATCGGACGGGCCGCGGTGCTGCATCTCGCAAGCGCGGGCTGCAATGTGGTCGTCAACGGCTCGAGCGATCGGGTGGCGGCGGACAAGGTCGCAGCGGAAGCCCGCGCCTTGGGCGTCGAGGCGATCGCGGTGATGGCCGACGTCGGCAAGCGCGAGGATGCGCACCGCCTGGCCAACGAGGCGCTGGCGAAATTCGGGGCGATCGACATCCTCGTCAACAACGCCGCGATCCGGCGCGACGGCGGCTTTCTCGAGATCTCGGAGGACGACTGGCGCTATGCCATCGCCGTCAACTTCGATGCCGCGTTCTGGCTGAGCCGCCTCGCGCTCCCCGGCATGATCGGCAAGGGCTGGGGCCGGATCATCAATTTCGCGGGCATGAACGCAATCCACGGCTACAACGGGCGAGCGCACGTCTCGGCCTCGAAGCATGCCGCATGGGGATTGACCAAGGCGCTCGCCAAGGAGTTCGGGCCGAAGGGCATCACCACCAACATCGTGTCGCCCGGTCCGATCATGGGCGAAGAGCAGGACGCGGTGCAGGCCGCGCACATCTCGCCGATGAAGGCGCGCGTGCCGCTCGGGCGGCTCGGCACGCCGGACGA
>JBGSJD010000050.1:0-3425 GCA_041742195.1 Hyphomicrobiaceae bacterium | reverse complement strand
TCGCGCAGGCCCTCGGCGCGGGCCCGCATGGCGAACGCGGCCGGGCCGAACTCCTCGGCGAAGGAGAGGCCGTGGTAGCCGGCATAGGGCTCGGTCAGGGTCGGGAACTTGCCGGACGCGGTCCAGTCGAAGCGGCCACCGTCGACGATCACGCCGCCGATGGCGATGCCGTGGCCGCCGATGAACTTGGTCGCGGAGTGCATGACGATGTCGGCGCCCCACTCGAAGGGGCGGTTCAGGACCGGCGTCGAGAAGGTCGAATCGATCATCAGCGGCAGGCCGGCTGCATGCGCAACGTCGGCGACCGCCCGGATGTCGAGCACCTCGAGACCCGGGTTGCCGAGTGTCTCGGCCAACACGAGCCGCGTCTCGGGGCGGATGGCAGCCGCGAAGTTCGCGGCGTCGCCTGGATCGACGAGCGTTGCCGTGATGCCGAAGCGTGGCAGCGTGTGGACCAGCATATTGTGTGTGCCGCCGTAGAGACGGCTCGAGGCGACGATATGGGCGCCGGCTCCCATCAGGGTCGCGATGGCGAGGAACAGGGCGGCCTGTCCGCTCGCGGTCGCGACCGCGCTGACGCCGCCCTCCAGCGCCGCCATGCGCTCCTCGAAGACGGCAACGGTGGGGTTCGAGATGCGCGAATAGATGTGGCCGGCGCGCTCCAGGTTGAAAAGGCCGGCGGCGTGCTCGGTGCTCTCGAAAGCGAACGAGGTCGTCTGGTAGATGGGCACGGCGCGGGCACCGGTTGTCGGGTCCGGCTGCTGGCCCGCATGCAAGGCGAGGGTGTCGAGGCGCGGGTATTGATCGGCGGGCATGGGGCCTCCGTTGCGGGTCGGGCAAACCTAGGCCGTGGGACGCCTTGCCGTCCATCCTCGCGTACGGCTTTACGCGACCCGGCGGCTGCCGCATCCTTTCGCTTCCAGTTCGAAAGCCCAGAGGCCAACATGTCCGCCGAAACCCCGCTCATCCCGCTCAGCGCCGTCAGTTGGGTCGGCGACGGGCTCAAGCGACCCGAATGCGTGCTCACGACAGCGAAGGGCGAGGTGTTCGCCGGCGACCACCACAGCGGCATCGCCGAGATCGGAAAGCCGAAGCGGGAGATGATCGGCGCGCCGCCCGGCTTCATTCCGAACGGGGTCGCGATGACGCGAGAGCGGGAGTTCCTGCTCGCCAACCTCGGCCCCGGGGGCGGCGTGTGGCGGCTCGACCGGGAGTGGCGGCTCTTTCCGCATCTCTTCGAGGCGGATGGTGAACTGCTCCGCGTGTGCAACTTCGTCGGTGTCGATCGGGACGGGACGGAGTGGAGCTCGGTTTCGACGCGCGCCTATCCCCGCGAGATCTCGTTCCATCCGCGCCATGCCGACGGCTTCATCGTCCGGCGGGACGCGGACGGCGCGCATATCGTTGCCGACGGCATCGGCTTCACCAACGAGTGCCGCGTCGATCCGACGGGGGAATGGCTCTACGTCAACGAGACGTGCGCGAAGCGGGTGTCGCGGTTCCCGGTCAAAGGTAAAGCGCTTGGACGCCGCGAGACGGTACACACCTTCGGCGCCGGAGAGTTCCCGGACGGCTTCGCGTTCGACGCCGAAGGTGGCGTGTGGGTCGCGTGCGTCTGCTCGAACCGCGTGATCCGCATCGCCCGCGACGGCACGAGGACCCTCATCCTCGACGACGCGGACGCAGCCGACGTCGCCTGGGCAGAGGACTACTTCAACTCCGGTCGCCGGGGCCGCGCGCACGTCGAGATCGGCGGCAAGCGGAATCTCAAGAACATCGCGAGTGTCGCGTTCGGTGGACCAGACCTCAAGACGGTCTATCTCGGCAATCTCGCCGGTAGCCAGATCGCGACGTTCCGCTCTCCCATCGCGGGAGCCGAGCCGGTGCAGTGGCATTTCTGAGCCGGCCACGCAAAACGGCCCGGTTCGCATAGGGCCCGGGCCGTTCCTGCCTTCAGCCGGTCAAGCCGTTACTTCAGGGGCTCGGCGTACGTGCGGCGGCCGAAGATGTCTTCGAGGTTGAAGCGATAGCCGAGGCCGGCCGACACGATCAGCGGGTCGACGTCCACCTCGGCCACGATGTTGCCGCCGGTCACCGCCGAGTTGCGCCACGTGACAGTGGTGTCGAGCCACGTCTTCTTGACGTCGGCGTTCAGGAACCAGCCGTTGCCGAGGCCGACGTCGATACCGGCCTGGATTGTGAGACCGAAGGCATCGTCGAAGCTGACGCTCTGGGCCTGCAGCGTGTTGCTCGCCGTCTTCTCGTTGAAGAACTTGATGTACTGGGCGCCGACGCCGACGTAGGGCTTGAAGGCGCCCATGCCGGTGAAGTGATACTGGAGCGTCACGGCAGGCGGAAAGATCCACATGTCGGCGATGGCGCCCGACAGCCCGGCAAATGCGGGTGGCGCTTTCAGATCGACCTGGTGCTTGGCGAAGCAGCAGAGCAGTTCGAGCGACAGGTTCTTGCTCAGGAAGTAGGTCAGTGTCGCGGCCGGAACGACCTCGTCGCTCACCTCGGCGTCGAAGCCCGCTGCCTTCAGGTCGGTGACCGGGGCGCCCGAGACCGAGCGCAGCGACTTCAGCTCGTCCTGCGTGATGATGCCAGCCCCCAGAACGCGCACCATGAAGTTGCCGTTGTCGTCGCCGGCGGCGGCCGGCGCGGCGAGCCCGATCGCCAGGGCAGCGGCAACCAGAGCCGATTTGATCGTCTGCATCCCAATTCTTCCCACGAGTCCGACGCGGCGCGTTCGACTCGCCGCATCACCACCCAGAGGAAATGCCCGTCGCGACGCCAAGGCCAGCGCCGTGAAGCCCGTTCCGCTGATCGAGATCAGCGATTGTGCGCAGGTTCGGCGGGTGTTGCTGTCCAACCACGCATTCCGTTGATCCAGATCAGGAATAGGCCTGCTGCTCGCCGTGCCGGGCGGAGAATTTGACGCGTCGAGGCGTGATATTGGTCAAGCGGTTTGTTCTGTCCCGGGTGCAGCGTTCCACGTGGACGCTGCAGCGAGATCGGATCGATCATGAGGGCACCCGAGGCACCCGGCAGACGGCGGGCGACGCGGTTTCGACCGACTGAGCCGGCGCGCACCGCAGGGGTGCCGGCGCAAGGGATGTCCGATGGACGGTTCCAGCTGGCGCGCGGGCAGTGGATCGAGCTCTCGCGGCTCAAGGGCGAAGATATCCTCCGGATCGACAGCGGGTGCCTCGTCCTCGAGACCAAACCCGACGCGGGGCGCGGGATCGTCGCCATTCTGCTGCTGCCCGGCGATGTCTTCAGCCTGGCGGCCGCGCCGAAGATCGCGTCGCTCGGATTGACGGCGGCCCGCGACGTCCTGGCCACGTGGATCTCCGCGCAGACGAACAGCGACCAGCGAGCGGACCACGGGGTGGACCGCGCGAGCCTCGATCGGCTGGTCGCCG
>JBGSJD010000049.1:0-1518 GCA_041742195.1 Hyphomicrobiaceae bacterium | reverse complement strand
GGCCCGGTCGAGGGCATGCTGTCGGAGCAGGCGATCCTGCGCGCCGAAGGCGTGGTGCCTGTGCCAGCCCATCTCTCCATGGCCGAGGCCGCAACGCTCCCGTGCGCCGCGCTGACCGCCTGGAATGCCATCGTCGAGACTGGCCGCACCAAGGCCGGCGACTGGGTGCTCCTGCTCGGCACTGGCGGCGTCTCCACATTCGCCTTGCAGTTCGCCCACATGATGGGCGCGCGCACGATCGTCACCTCCTCGTCGGACGACAAGCTCGAGAAGGCGAAGGCGCTCGGCGCCACCGTGACCGTCAACTACCGCAAGCACCCCGCCTGGGAGGATGCCGTCCTCGAGGCGACTGGTGGCCGGGGCGTCGATCTGGCCGTCGAGGTCACGGGCGCGCTCAATCTCCCGAAAACCATCAACGCGACGCGTATCGCCGGCACCATCGCCCTGATCGGCGCCATGCACGGCGGCGCCATAGATCCGTCCCAGTTCATGCGCCGTTCCATCCGTATCCAGGGCATCTACGTCGGCTCTCGACGGATGTTCCTGGACATGTGCCGAGCCATCGAGGCCCATAAGCTGAAGCCCGTGATCGATACCGCCTTCCGCTTCGCCGAGGCCCGCGAGGCCTTCCGGCACATGGAAAGCCAGTCCCATCTGGGCAAGATCGTCATCGAAATCTGACGATCTTGCCGAAGAAGCAGCCGGATGCCCGCCAATGGCATCCGGCCTTGCGCCCAGGAACGCCATGACGAGTGCCATCGACGCCATCCGGTCCGACTTCGAGATGCTCGACGATTGGGAGGACCGCTATCGCTATCTGATCGAACTCGGCAAGGCCCTTGCGCCCTATGACGAGGCCGAGCGCACGGACACCAACAAGGTGCGCGGCTGCGCCAGTCAGGTCTGGCTCTCCTCGCGCGTCGACCCGCAGCCCGACGGCCCGCATCTCGCCCTGGCCGGCGACAGCGACGCCCACATCGTCAAGGGCCTGATCGCGGTACTGTTGGCGCTTTATGGCGGCCAGCGCGCCGACGCGATCCTTTCGCTCGACGCCCACCGTGTCTTCGCCGAACTCGGTCTCGCCGAACACCTGACACCCCAGCGCTCGAACGGCTTTGCCGCCATGGTGACCCGCATCCGTCACGATGCCGAGCAGGCGGTGGCTCAGTCGGGCTGATCCGGCCCCTCGCCGCCGGCCCGCGAAAGAGGTGGCCGATATCCCGGTGCGCCCCAGTGCCTGAGGCGCCGCGCGATCATCTGTTCCACGTCCGGGCGTTCCTCGAGGCCATAGTGCAGCGCCAGCGCGGTCAGCGCCCGCTGCAGGAGGAGCCGCGCCGAGCGCCGCGGCCATCCCTCCCGCTGCGAGATGTCGTCGAGTCCGCGAAGATGGCAGCAGACGTCGATCAGGATGTCGCAATGCTCCGGCCCGACTGCGACCAGCGCCCGGTTGAACCGCTCCCGCGCCCCGACCGCACTGTCGGTGATGTCCCGCTGCGGGTTGCCGTGCCCACCCCGCGC
>JBGSJD010000048.1:0-2653 GCA_041742195.1 Hyphomicrobiaceae bacterium | reverse complement strand
TGCGTGCGTGATCGAATCCGGTTCCGCCGTCGCGGTGCATGAGGCGCAACTGGAGCACCACCCCCTGCTCATACCCATCTACGACATCCGGACCATCGGTGCGGGAGGCGGCTCCATATCGTGGGTTCACGAGGGTCTTCTGAAAGTGGGGCCCAGAAGCGCCGGCGCCGAGCCGGGTCCGGTTTGCTACGGGCGTGGCGGGACCGAACCTACGGTGACCGATTGCAACCTGCTGCTCGGCTATCTCGACAAGGGCTCGCTCCTCTCGGGAGACCTGCCGATCGACTTCGCCGCGGCCGAGCGCGCGGTCGCTGAGAAGCTCGCCAAGCCGCTCGGCGTCGATGTCCGAACTGCTGCCACCGCCGTCATCGACATCGTGAACCACGCCATGTCCGAAGCGTTGAAGATCGTCTCCGTCGAGCGCGGGCATGATCCGCGTGACCTGGCGCTCGTCGCGTTCGGCGGCGCGGGGCCGATGCATGCCGGCGCGCTCGCGGAAGAGCTCGAGATCAAGGAGGTCGTCTGCCCGCCGATCCCAGGTGCGTTCTCGGCGCTGGGGCTCGTCGGCACGGATCTCAAGCGCGACTACGTCCGAACGTTCTATGCGACGACGGCCGACGCTGACCCGGTGCTGCTCGGGGAGCGGTTCGCGGCGCTCGAAGAGGAAGGCGCGGCCATGCTGGATCGCGCCGGAATGCCGGCCGAGCGACGCCGGTTCGTGCGCACGGTCGATGCCCGCTATGCGCGCCAATCCTACGAGTTGTCCGTGCCGGTGCCGGATGGACCGCTCGGCCAGGAGGCGCTAGCGGCCATTGCGGAAGCCTTCCACGAACGCCATCGGCAGACGTACGGCCACGACAACCGCACGGAGCCCGTGCAGATGGTCAACATCCGCGTGGCGGCCGTGGGGCTCATTCCGCCGCTGCGCATCCGGCAGGAGACGGCCGGTATCGACAGCAACCCGACCAAGGGGAAGCGAAACCTGTGGTTCCGCAGCACGGGCGAGATCGAGACGGCCATCTACGACCGGGCACGGATCCCGGCGGGCTGGCACGCCGAGGGGCCGGCCGTGATCGAATCTCTCGAGTCCACCATCCTCGTTCGCCCGGGCTGGACGGCGGAGATGGACCCTGACGGCTACATCGTCCTTTCGCGCCAGGCCAGGAGATCGTGACCATGACCATCGCTCCCACCGTCCGCGATCCGGCCGCGTTCGAGATCGTCAAGAGTTCGCTCTTCAAGATCGCCGAGGAGATGCGCATCGTCCTGTGCAAAACGGCCTACTCGCCGATCCTGAAATCCGCCGGCGACTTCTCGTGCGGCGTGTTCGACGCCACGGGCGACATGGTCGCGCAGGGGCCGGACCTGCCGATCCATCTCGGTTCGATGCCCGATGCCGTCAGGGCCGTGGTGAAAGCCTTCGGCGACGACGTGCACGAGGGTGACGTCTACATTCACAACGATCCCTACTTCGGCGGCAGCCACCTTCCCGACGTCAACGTGGTGCGGCCGGCGTTCAACGAGGGGCGGCTGCTCGGCTATGCCTGCCTCCGGGCGCACTGGCCCGACATCGGCTCGGCGACGCCCGGCAGCTACGGCGCCGTCACCGAGATCTTCGGCGAAGGGCTGCGGCTGCCTCCGCTCCGGCTCGTGAGCAAGGGCGTGCTCAACACCGAGCTCGAAAAAGTCATCCTCTATAACGTGCGGACGCCGGACGAGCGGCGCGGTGATCTCGGCGCGCAACTCGCGGCGACGCTGCGCGCGACCGAGCGCATGAAGACGCTCGCGACGCGCTACGGCACCGATCAGCTCATCGCCTACATGGCGGCCGTTACCGACTACTCGGAACGGTTGATGCGGGCCTCGCTCGCCGATCTCCCCGACGGCGAAGGCTATTTCGAGGACTTCTGCGACGGCGACGGCATCCCCGACGACGCCGACGGCAACGACGCCCCGTTCTGGGTGCGCATGCGGGTCAAGAAGACGGGAGACCGGCTGCACGTCGACTTCGCCGGCAGCGACCCGCGGGTCGCGGGGCCGATGAATGCCGTGCTCTCGGTCACCTGCTCGGGGGTCTACTGCGGCCTCAAGATGGTCGTCGATCCCAACAGCCTCATTCCGCCCAACTCGGGCTGCTGGCGGATGATCGACGTGGTCGCGCCGAAGGGCTCGGTGGTGAATGCCGAGTTCCCGGCGCCGGTCGTCTACTCGAACCACGAGATGTCGCACCGGGTCGCCGACATGATCATGGGGGCGCTCGTGCAGCTCTGGCCGAAGCAGGTCATGGCGTGCAGCCAAGGCACGTCGGCCGTCCTTACGCTCGGCGGCGTCGATCCGCGCTCGGGCCGGCGCTACGTTTCCTACGAGACGATCAAGGGCGGGTTCGGCGCGCGGCCGAACAAGGACGGCATCAACGTGATCGCCTCGACGATCTCGAACACCATGAACACACCCGTCGAAGTGCTCGAGATGGCGTTTCCGTTCCGCGTCGAACGCTACGAGATCAATCCGGATTCGGGCGGTGTCGGGAAATTCCGCGGCGGATGCGGAGCGCGGCGGACGTGGCGGATGCTCGAGGGCGCTGACGCCGTCGGCACGCTCTGCATGGAGCGGATGCGATCGGCGCCGTTCGGCCTTCTCGGCGGTGGCGCGG
>JBGSJD010000047.1:0-4080 GCA_041742195.1 Hyphomicrobiaceae bacterium | reverse complement strand
CGAAAGTTCGCCCGACGGCCACCTCGTCGTGACGGCGTTCGAGGCGCTCGGCCAGGTCGCGGGCACACTGGAGGAAGCCTTCGGTGCGCCGGATCAGGTGAAGGCCATCTGGAAGCCGACCCTCACGACCCAGGTCGATGGCGAGCGCGCCGAAACGATCCTGAAGATGCTCGCGGCCCTTGAGGACGACGACGACGTCCAGGCCGTGTTCTCGAACTTCGAGGTCGACGAGGAGACGCTGGCGCGCCTCACCGCCGCCTGACCGCGGCAGCACGAGGCTCCGCCCCGCATCGCCGGCGCACAAAGTGTGGCTGGAACGCATCTCTCCCGCCCGCGCCGTTGCGCGCCACCCGCAATTATCCCCCGCCCGACGCGACGAAGAGCGGTCGGACGCGTCGCCGCGTGCTACCGCGGAAACATGAGCAACACGGCGATTCGCATCATCGGCATCGATCCGGGCCTGAGACGCACTGGCTGGGGCGTGCTCGAATCCGACGGCGTGCGCCTCGTCTATGTCGCGAGCGGACACATCACCTCGGCCAGCGAGGACGATCTCGCCTACCGGTTGCGCGATCTCTACGAGGGCCTGACCAGCGTCATCGCCTCGTTCAAGCCCATCGAGGCCGCCGTCGAGGAGACGTTCGTCAACGAGAACGCCCGTGCCACCCTGAAGCTGGGCCAGGCGCGCGGCATGGCGCTTCTGGCGCCGGCGATGAAAGGGCTGCGCATCGCCGAGTATCAGCCGAACCTGATCAAGAAGACCGTCGTGGGCGCCGGTCACGCGGAGAAGCGCCAGATCCAGATGATGGTCTCGATGCTGCTCCCGAAGGCCCGGTTCGAATCGGCCGACGAGGCGGACGCACTGGCGATCGCCATCTGCCACGCCAATCATCGGACGAGCCCCGCAGCCCGAATGGCCATGGAGAATGCCCGGAGGTAGGCAGCACGCAGCAGGTAGCAGATGGCCGATTGGCGGCAATCGCAAACCTGATCAGTTGGCGCAGGACGGCTTGAAACCGGTCTATGGCTGGAGTGGCCGGTCTCTTTCCCGACATCTGATGCCTGCTGCGTTCTGCCCACCCCGGACCACCGGAGAGTTGCAATGATCGGCAAGCTGAAGGGCAAGGTGGACGCCATCGGCGAGGCCCATGCCATCATCGACGTCAATGGCGTCGGCTACGAGGTCCAGTGCTCGTCGCGCACGCTCCGGGCCATGGAACTCGGCCAGGAGGTCAGCCTCACGATCGATACCCACGTTCGCGAGGATGCGATCCGGTTGTTCGGCTTTCGCTCCGAGGTCGAGCGGACCTGGTTTCGCACGCTCCAGAACATTCAGGGCGTAGGCGCCAAGGTCGCCCTCAACGTGCTCGGCACGATGAGCCCGCAGGATCTCGCGAACGCCATCGCCCTCGGCAACGCGACCCTCCTCGAGAAGACGCCGGGCGTCGGCAAGAAACTCGCCCAGCGCCTCGTCCTCGAGTTGAAGGACAAGGCGCCCGCGCTCACGGTCGCTGGGATCGCCCTGCCACAGGCCGCCGCTTCGGCAACCTCGAAAGGTGGCACCTCGGCCGCGAGCCCCGGTGCCGCCGCCGAGGCCATGTCGGCCCTCGTCAACCTCGGCTACAATCCGCAGCAGGCAGCCGCCGCCATCGCCACCGCGCATGGTGAGCTTGGCGAGGATGCCGACACCGCGAAACTCATCCGGCGCGGCCTGAAGGAACTCGCCCGCCCACTCTGAGCGAGCTCCCCGATCACCCCGCCACCTTCGGCCGGCGCAGGAACAGCGCCAGCGGCACCGCCGCCGCCGAGACGACCGTGAACAGCCCGAACGCGTTGATGTAGGCGATCATGGCCGACTGCCGGGTCACCTCGCCGGAAAGCCGTTGCAGGCTCGGCGCCGTCCCGACCTCCCACAGCCCGGTCACCCACGGCAGCGCCAGCGACCGGTTGTAGGGACTGAGGACCTCGCTGAGCTGCGCGTAATTGACCCCCGTCGACCGGATCACCTCGGCGACGCTGATCGAGATGAAGAAGCTCGCGCCGATATTGCGCAGCAGATGATAGACGGCGAGCGCCTCCGGCATCTTCTCCCGCGGAATGCCGTCGAACGCGACCAGCGTCAGTGCGACGACGAGAATGCCCGTCGCGAGGCCCTGTACGGCGCCGTTGATCTCGAGCTCCAGCGGCGTCACGTTGAGGTCGATCCGCATCAGCCCGTACCCGGCGACGGCCTGAATGAGGAAGCCGAGCGCGATCGTGATGCGGGGATCGAAGCGGCTCATGAAGATCACGGCGAAGAAGCCGAGCAGCCCCCCGATGCCACGCGCCCCGACGACCTGCCCGACCAGCATGTCGGGGAATCCCATGTGCGCCCGCATCAGGGTCGGCAGGAGCACCATCGGTGTGAAGTTGAGCATCCCGAACACGGTGATCAGCATCAGCCCGAGCGCATAGTTGCGGTTGAGCAGCAGCCTCAGATCGAGGAACGGCCGTTGCGAGGTCAGGCTGTGGGCGAGGAAAAGGTAGAACGAGAGCACGCACACGATCAGCGCCAGCTGGATCTCGAGGCTGTCGAACCAGTCGAGCCGCTGCCCGCGCGACAGCATCCATTGCAGACCACCGACCGAGAGGGACAGCAGATTGAACCCCGTCCAGCTCAGATAGGCCGGTCCTTTTCGCCCGTCGGCCGGAAGCGAAGCCGCGAGCCCGATCGCCGCCACCGCGCCGACGGGAAAGAGGACGTAGAACGCCCAGCGCCAGTTGGCGACCTCGGCGAGGAAGCCCCCGAGCGCCGGCCCGATGATGGGCCCGAGCGTCACCCCCATGCCGTAGACGCCGAGCACCAGCCGATGCTGGCGCGGCGGGAACACGTCGAGAAGGATCGTCTGTACGAGCGGCACGCTCGGCGCGCCGGCCGCCCCCTGGACGATGCGCCAGAGCACCAGTTCCTCCACGGAATGCGCCTGTCCGCAGAGCACCATCGTGATCGCGAAGAGCCCCGTCGACCAGACCATCACGGTCCGCCGCCCGAACCGCGCCACGAGCCATCCCGTCATCGGCATGGCGATGGCGGTCGCAAGGATGTTGAACGTCACCGACCACGAGATCTCGTCGGGCGTCGCCGAGAACGAGCCCTGCATCTGTGGGAGCACCGTCGAGGCGACCAGGATCGACGTGAAGTAGAGCGCCACCGTGAGGACGCAGGAGAACAGGATCAGCAGTCGACGACCGATTCCGATCTCGACGTCAGCAGGCTTGTCCGCCGTCATCCGCTGCCTTTCCCGGCCGGTCCCTCGGCCCCGCCCCCCGTCATGCGCCCGGCAGCGTCAGGATGATCTTGCCGACGTGCTGGCTGGTCTCCATGCGCCGGTGCGCCTCGCTCGCCTGGGCGAGGGTAAACGTCGAATCGACCAGCACCTTGAGCTTTCCGGCCGAGACCAGCGGCCACACCCGGTCCTCGATGGCCCGCGCGAACCCGGCTTTCACCTCCCGCGTCCGCGGTCGAAGCGTCGAGCCGGTGAGCGTCACCCGCTTCATCATGAGGCGCGCCACGTTGATCTTGGCCTCCGCGCCGCCGAGTGCCGCGATCTGCACGATCCGCCCATCCTCGGCTGCCGCCACGATGTTGCGCTCGGTGTAGTCGCCGCCGACCATGTCGAGGATGACGTCGACCCCGCGCCCGCCCGTCGCCGCCCGAACCTCCTTCACGAAGTCCTGACTGCGATAGTCGATCGCGACGTCGGCGCCGAGACGACGGCAGGCCTCGACCTTGGCCGCGCCGCCGGCGGTGGCGATCACGCGCGCCCCGAAGGCCTTCGCGAGCTGGATCGCCGTCGTTCCAATGCCACTGGTGCCACCGTGGACGAGGAACCACTCGCCGGGACCGAGCCGCCCGCGCTCGAACACGTTGTTCCACACCGTGAACACCGTCTCGGGGAGCCCCGCCGCTTCGATCATCGAGAGACCCGAGGGCGCCGGCAAGGTCTGCACGTCCTCGGCGATGCAGAAGGGCGCATAGCCGCCGCCGTTGACGAGCGCACACACCCGGTCGCCGGCCTTCCACCGCACCACACCGTCGCC
>JBGSJD010000046.1:0-9777 GCA_041742195.1 Hyphomicrobiaceae bacterium | reverse complement strand
GCTGCATCACGACAGCTTCGGTCATCACGGCGCCGGCAAAGTGCTGCTGCGCGCGGCGCCTCCGGGAACGGGCATCATCGCCGGTGGCCCGATGCGCGCCGTGTTCGAGATGCTGGGCGTGCGCGACGTGGTCGCCAAGTCGATGGGGACGTCCAATCCCTACAACATGGTGCGGGCGACGTTCGATGCGCTGAAGGCGCAGGAGAACCCGCGTGCCGTGGCGGCGCGGCGTGGCAAGAAGGTGTCGGAGATCGTGTCGCGGCGCCGTGACGGCGCTGGTGAGACGACCGAGGGCGCCGGCGATAGCGGTTGATGCTTTCAGCCGGAGTGCGCGCCGCCCAGAGGCGGCTGGCGCGCAACTCCCACGAGGGCTGGCAGAGATAGTGCCCGTCGGCGTCGCCGGGCTTGGGCGAAGAACGAAGGTGACGTGATATGGCAGAGTCCAAAGCGACGACGGGCAAGACCATTACGGTGGAGCAGTACCGGAGCGCTATCCGCCGTCCAGAGATCCAGACTCAGACCCTCAAGGGGCTGGGGCTGAACAAGATGTGGCGTCGGCGGACGCTTCTCGACACGCCGGACGTGCGCGGCATGGTGCACAAGATCCGTCATCTCGTTCGGATCGTCGAAGAGAAGTAATTCTGCGACGGCGGCTTCCAGGAGGCGCACGACGCGACAGGACAAGACTTCAACGGTGCGAGACCGACGTCCGCAACCGCTAGGATGCGAGGAGCAGAGGCAGATGCGGCTGAATGAGATCAAAGACAGGGACGGCGCGCGCAAGAGCCGCCTCCGGATCGGCCGTGGCATCGGCTCGGGCGTGGGCAAGACCGGTGGACGCGGCGGCAAAGGCCAGACGGCTCGTTCCGGTGTCGCGATCGGTGGTTTCGAGGGCGGTCAGATGCCGCTCTATCGGCGCCTGCCGAAGCGCGGCTTCACGCCGATCAACCGCAAGCGCTTCAACGAGGTGACGCTGGCCCGGCTGCAGGATGCGGTCGAGCGGGGCCGGCTCGACGCCGGCAAGCTCGTCGATGTGGCGGCTCTGGTCGTGGCGGGCGTTGTGCGCCGGCCGCTCGACGGAGTGCGCGTAATCGGCACGGGAGAGCTCAAGACCAAGCTGATGCTCAAAGTGGACCACGCAACGGTGTCGGCCAAGGCGGCTATCGAACAACTCGGTGGCTCCATCGAGCTGATCGAGGTGAAGGTTCTCGAAGCGGACGAGAAGAAGCGCGCCAAGACTGCTGCTAAAAAGGCAAAGACGGGCAAGAAGAAGGGTGGCGAGACGGCCGAGTGATCCGTCATCGGGCCGATGGGCCGGTGCGATAACGTTTGCTTTCGCCCGGCTTGCCATTGGTGCCCAATCGTCCTGCCGCAGTTGATTGGGCGATCGCCGTGCGCCATACCAGTCGAGTGACGACCAGGTCGCGCATCGCCTGGGGCTCGCCGCTTCCAGCCGATGCTGCCTCGAGGAGCCAGAAGTCCACATGGTATCCGCCGCCGAACAGCTCGCGTCGAATCTCAACTTCGGCGCCTTCGCCAAAGCCGAGGACCTGAAGAAGCGAATCTGGTTCACGCTCGGGGCGCTGCTGGTTTATCGCCTCGGGACTTTCATCCCCATGCCGGGAATCGACCCGGTCCGCTTCGCCGAGATCTTCGAGCGTAGCTCGCAGGGCATTCTCGGGCTGGTCAACCTGTTTTCGGGCGGCGCCATCGAGCGCATGGCGATTTTCGCCCTCAACATCATGCCGTACATCTCGGCGTCGATCATCATGCAGTTGATGACGTCGATTCTGCCCTCGCTCGAAGCCCTCAAGAAGGAGGGAGAGCAGGGGCGCAAGCAGATCAACCAGTACACGCGATACCTGACCGTGGGTCTTGCGACCTTCCAGGCTTACGGGATCGCGATCGGTCTCGAGGGGCAGGGCGTCGTCTACGATCCCGGCTGGTTCTTCCGGGTGTCGACGGTGATCACGCTGGTCGGCGGCACGATGTTCCTGATGTGGCTCGGCGAGCAGATCACGCAGCGGGGCGTCGGCAACGGTACGTCGCTGATCATCTTCGTCGGAATCGTCGCCGGTCTACCGACAGCGATGACGGGTCTGTTCGAGTTGTCGCGGACCGGAGCGCTTCGCCCAGAGATCCTCATCCTGCTGCTCATCGTCATGCTGGCGACCGTGGCCGCTATCGTGTTCATGGAGCGGGCGCAGCGCCGACTGCTCATCCAGTATCCAAAGCGGCAAGTCGGCAACCGGATGTTCCAGGGCGAGGCATCACACCTGCCCCTGAAGCTCAATTCGTCTGGTGTGATCCCGCCGATCTTCGCATCGTCCCTGCTGCTCCTGCCGATGACGGCAGCACAGTTCATGAGCACGGGACAGGCTGGGCCCGAGTGGCTGACCAATGCGGTCGCACTTCTGGGACGTGGGCAGCCGGTCTATCTCCTGGTCTATGTCGCCCTGATCATCTTCTTTGCGTTCTTCTATACCGGGGTCGTCGTCAACTCGACCGAGACGGCCGACAATCTCAGGAAGTATGGCGGGTTCATTCCGGGTATTCGCCCTGGCGCCAAGACCGCCGAATACATCGAATACGTCCTGATCCGGATCACCGCAGTCGGCGCCATCTATCTGGCCCTCGTGTGCGTGCTGCCGGAGATGATGATCGCCTACTGGGCGGTGCCGTTCTACTTCGGCGGCACGTCGCTCATGATCGCCGTCAGTGTTACGATGGATACCGTCGCGCAGGTGCAGAGCCATCTCATCGCGCAGCAGTATGAAGGCCTCATCAAGAAGGCCAAACTCCGGGGAAGTACGACTCGAGGCGGGCGGCGCTAGGGCTTGGACAATGAATCTCATTCTGCTCGGACCACCTGGAGCCGGTAAAGGGACCCAGGCCAAGGAAATCGAGAATCGTCATGGGCTGGTTCAGCTCTCGACGGGCGATATGCTGCGCGCTGCAGTCAAGGCTGGGACCGAGGTGGGCAAGCGTGCCCAGTCGATCATGGAACGAGGCGAACTCGTGCCGGACGAGGTGGTGGTCAGCATCATCGCCGAACGGATCAGCCAGCCCGACTGCCAGGGCGGTTTCATTCTTGACGGATTTCCGCGCACCCTCGGGCAGGCTTCGGCGCTCGACGAGATGCTCGCTCACAAGGGCAAGGAGCTCGATGCCGTGATCGAGCTCAAGGTGGACTACAATCAGCTCGTCGAGCGGATTGTCGGGCGATATTCGTGCGCCAAGTGCGGCGAGGGATATCACGACCGGTTCAAGCGTCCCGAAACGCGGGGCGTATGCAACGTGTGTGGCGGGACCGAGTTCACGCGGCGCGCCGACGACAATGCCGAGACCGTAACGACGCGGATGCTGGCCTACTATCGTGATACGTCGCCGCTCATCGGCTACTATTACTGCAAAGGCTCGCTCAAGTCCGTCGACGGGATGGCGGCAATCGGCGATGTCACGAAGGGTATCGAGGCGATCCTGGCGGCGGTTCGACACTGACGCCAGGCGGGAAGGGTCGGTTGCGCCTTGACGGCGCGCGCGCGACTTTTCTATAGGACTGTCAACGGTCTCGTGCGGCACCCCGCCCGAGGTCCATTCGTTTGAAGATTGCGCCGACACCTCAGCACCGCGTGCTGGACAGGGCGTCGGCCGCCAGAGCCGAGCAGGAGACGACTATGACGAGGCGTTGTGAGTTGACTGGGAAGCTGCCGATGTCCGGGCAGCTCCGCAGCCACGCCGAGAACAAGACCAAGCGGGTGTTCCGTCCGAACCTCGTCAACGTGACGCTTCTGAGCGATACGCTCAAGCGGCGCGTCCGCCTCAAGATCAGCGCGCATGCGCTCCGCTCGGTCGAGCACCGCGGCGGGCTGGATGCGTACCTGGTCAAGGCTTCGTCCGACGAACTCTCGGAGCGCTGCCGGAGCCTCAAGCGCGAGATCGAGAAGACGCGCGCCGAGGCTGCGGTGTCGGCCTGATCTTTCCTGGCGGGTTGGTTTCGGGCCTCAAGGCCGAGAACGTCAGCGTCTGCGTCCGGCCAGATCAGGCTCGGGTTCCGCCGGCTGACGTCTGCCCGGACCACAGGTGCTTGGAATGACGCAGCCCAGTGAAGCGCCGCGCTTCGGCGTGGCTCCCGGGCTCGATGCCCGCTCCGTGCGTGACGGCCTGCTGCTGATGCTGCTGGCCGGGCTCTGCTCGTCGATCCTGCACATCGCCGTTCGCTATCTCGCGCCGCATCTGCCCGCGATCCAGATCGTCGGGCTGCGCTCGACATTCACGATGCTGGTGACGTTGCCGGTCATCTGGATGATGCTGGGGCTCGACGCGCGCACCAGCCGCTTCGACCTGCACCTCATGCGCGGGGTGGTCGGGGTCGCGTCTATGTGGTCCTGGTATTACGCGCTTGGACAGCTTCCGCTTGCCGATGCCGGGGCGCTCAGCTTCACGACAGGACTGTTCGTCACGTTGGGTGCCGCGATCGTCTTTCGGGAGAAAGTCGGCTGGAGGCGTATCACGGCGCTCCTTGTCGGCTTCCTCGGGGCTGTCGTCATCCTGCGTCCGGGACAGGGTGTTCTGACGTGGCCGGCGATCTGGGCCGTGCTTTCCAGCGCGCTCTGGGGTGTTTCGCTGCTCTTTGCCAAGCATCTGGCACGGTATGACAAGAGCATCACGATCTCGTTCTATCAGGCGAGCCTCACTGCCGTGATGGCGATGCTGCTCAGCCTGCCGGGCTGGACATGGCCAGAGACGTGGGCCTGGGGCCTCCTGATGCTGATGGGGGTCGCCGCCGCGCTCGGCAATTTCTGCTACGTGCAGGCGCTGCGCATCGCGGAAGCCAGCGTCATCATGCCGGCCGACTACGTCCGTCTCATCTGGATGGCGGGCTGGGGCTTTCTGTTCCTCGCCGAAGTGCCGCCGATCACCACCTGGATCGGCGCGGCCATGATCATCGGCGCCACGGCCTACATCGCGGTGCGTGAGGCGCGGCTCGCCGCCGAACGGCGCCGTGAGGCCAGCGCGAAACCGAACTGAGGCAGCGAGCCATGCGACCTGCTCGCTGCCTCGTTGGTCAGTAGGTTGCGAACATCCGGGAGATCTCGGCCTTATCGCTCGTTCGTGTGAGTGCGAGCGACAACAGGATGCGAGCCTTCTGGGGCGTCAGGTTGTCGGCAGGGATGAGCCCGGCTTCGCGGCTCTTCTGCGGGTGGAAGGCGCGGCCCGAGCCGGCGCGCGACGAGGCGACGACGACGACGCCTGCGGCGATGGCTTCCTTGGCGACTTCCATCTCGGCCGGCGAGAGCAGGCCGGGGGCAAAGGCTGCAAGGACGATGCCCTTCGCGCCAGCCTGCACAAACGCCCGCGTGGCGGCGCCGTCATTGCCGGCGTAGCTCAGGGCGATGTCGACGCGGGGCAGGGAGTCGAGGCTCCGGATATCGAACTCGGTCTCGGGGGCGGCGCTGCGCAGGGGCTTCCGGTAGTAGGCGATAGCATCGCCGTCGGCGTGGCCGAGGACGCCGAAGTCCGGCGTGCGGAAGGTCTGGAGGCGCGCTGTCGAGGTTTTCGTGACTTCACGGGCTGCCTGGATCTCGTCGTTGAGGCAGACGAGGACGCCCAGCCCTCGCGACGCCGGGTGACCCGCGACGCGCACCGCATTGACGATGTTCAGGCCCGCGTCGCCGGACAGGGCGCTTGCCGGTCGCTGGGCGCCGACGACGACGATCGGCACGCTGACCTTGGCCGTCAGGTTGAGGGCGTAGGCCGTCTCCTCAAGGGTCGCGGTGCCGTGCAGGACGACGATGCCGTCGAGATCGGGGTGATCGGCCACGGCCTTGTCGGCGGCCAGCACGACGGCCTTCCACTCTGGAAAGGCCACCGCGGTGGATGGAATGGCCTTGAAGCGGATCGGAACGACGTCGGCGACCTGGCGCACGTCGGAGAAGCGCTCGATCATCTCGTCGGCCTGGAGCATGCGGCCCGAGGATGTGTATTCGAAGAGATCGAGAGGCCCGATGGCCGACAGCGACGTTATGGTGCCGCCTGTCCCGATGATGGCGACCTTCGGTTTTCTGCTCATGCCTGGATTTTCCTCGTCGGCTGATTGTCGAGCAAGGTTGGCACCTCGACCGACGTCGGTCGAGGTGCGAGTTCAGGCAGTGTTGTCGAGTTTGGCGGCAGGCTCGCCGGATGGGGTATGCCGCGCGGCGCTCAACCCTTGATCTCGAAGCCGCCGACCCGGCAATCGCGGAGGATTTCGGGCCGGAAGCGCAGGCCGTGGCCTGGATGCTCGAGCGGCCTCAGGAAGCCATTCACCGGGATCGAGGGCTCGACCCAGATGTCGTCGTTCCAGATCATGTACTCGAGGTAGTTCGCGTTCGAGATCGAGCAGTTGATGTGCACCATCAGCTCGTGGAAGCAGTGCGGTGCGATGGTCAGACCCCACGTGTCGGCGACGGCGGCGATCTTGCGCAGCTCGGTCAATCCGCCGCGCATCGGATCCGGCTGGAGGATGGGCACGGATGGGGTCTGGAAGAAGGGGCGCATGTCGTAGCGCGTGAAGTGGCTCTCGGCGCCGACGATGCGGGTCTTGAGGGCGGCCGCAATGCGGGCGTAGCCGTCGAAATCCTCGCAGACGACCGGCTCCTCCAGCCAGTAGGGGTCGTACTCGTCGAGATGGTGGCCGGCCTGAATGGCGGTGTCGGCGGTCCATCCCATGTTGACGTCGATCATGATCTCGACGTCGGGGCCCAGGGCCTCACGCATGGCGGCGACGTTCTTCACGTCCTCGCGCCAGGGACGCAAATGGGCGACCTGCATCTTGATCGCGGTCATGCCCTTGGCGAGATGGCGCTTCGCCTCCTCGATCATGCCGTCCCGGCCGAGGCCGCGCCAGCAGCCCGAGCCGTAGGCGGCGCAGGCATCACGGGACTTGCCCCAGAGGCGATAGAGGGGGAGGCCCGCCCGCTTGCCGACGATGTCCCACAGCGCGATGTCGACCGCGGAGAGCGCAAACGTCGCGATGCCGCCGCGGCCGAGCCAATAGGTCGATTTCCAGAGCGTCTGCCAGATGGCCTCGATATCGGTCGCATCGCGACCGATGATCTTCGGCCCCACCATCTCCTTCAGGCACATGTCCAGCGTTTCGAGGCCGCCGGACAGGGGCTGCAGATAGCCCATGCCCGTGATGCCGCCCCTGGTCGCGATCTCGAGGACCAGGAACTCGCGGTGCGTGGGCGGCATGATGCCGTTGGCCGGCGGCTCGGTGGCCCACGGCACGCGCAGGAGGCTGGTCTTCAGGCTGGTGATCGTCAGATCGGTGGATTGCGGCATCACGTCTTTCCTGGAATCTGCTCGGCTGGCGAGATCGGGTCGCTCAGAATTCGACGCGGTCGGCGCCCTTCAACTGCAGCAACTCGCGGGCGTCGTCCGGCGTCGCGACCTCGAGGCCGAGGGCCTCGATCATCTGGCGCGCGAGCTTCACCTGCTCGGCGTTGGTCTTGGCGAGCTTGCCGGGACCCGCCCAGAGGCTGTCCTCCAGTCCGACGCGGACGTTGCCGCCGAGCGCGATCGCCTGTGCCGCGATGGGCAACTGGTTGCGGCCAGCGCCGAGGACGCTCCACTGGTAATCATCGCCGAACAGCCGATCGGCCGTCCGCTTCATGTGCTGGACGTCCTCGGGATGCGGGCCGATGCCGCCCAGAATGCCGAACACCGACTGGATGAAGAACGGCGGCTTGACGATGCCGCGGTCGGCGAAGTGCCGGAGGGTATAGAGGTGGCCGATGTCGTAGCACTCGATCTCGAAGCGCGTGTTGTTCTCGGCGCAGCGCGTCAGGATGTTCTCGATATCGGTGAAGGTGTTCTTGAAGATGCGGTCTCGGCTGCCTTCGAGATAGGGCTTCTCCCAGTCGTACTTGAACTCCGTGGTCCGCTCGAGCATCGGGTAGAGGCCGAAGTTCATCGAGCCCATGTTGAGCGAGGCGACCTCGGGCTTCAGGACGGCGCAGGGGCGCAGGCGCTCCTCGATGTCCATGGTCGGCGAGCCGCCGGTCGTGATGTTCAGGACGCAGTTCGAGCGCTGCTTGATGACCTTGAGGAACGGCCGGAACGCTTCCGGGCTCTGGTCAGGGAGACCGTTCACGGGATTACGCGCATGGACGTGGACGAGTGCGGCGCCGGCCTCGGCGGCCCCGATCGCGGCATCGGCGATCTCTTCCGGGGTGATCGGCAGGTAGGGCGACATCGACGGCGTGTGAATTGCGCCCGTCACCGCGCAGGTGATCATGACTTTGCGTCGCTTGGTGGTCTTGGCCATTTCGGCGTCTCCTTCAGATCTCGTTTGGTTTCTGCGATTTCTTGTGGGCCTGCAGCGCGGCGAGACGCTCGTCGCGCCAGCGGCTTTTCCGGGCGATCTCGTCAGCGGACGGCGTTCTGCCCCAGCTCTCCATGATGCGGGCCACGTTCTCCGGCTCGAACTGATCGCCGGAATAGGGCCGCGAGGCGAGGCCCGACATCGTCTTCGAGAAGCGGGCGCAATAGTCGGGAATGCCGCCCGGCGCGTTCATCTCGATCGTTTCGAACGGTCCCATGAAGCTCCAGCGCAAGCCGAGGCCGTGGGCGATCGTCTTGTCGAGGTCCTCGGCCGTGCAGTAGCCCTCGGAGACCAGCCGGAAAGCCTCGGACAGCAGGACAGCCTGCATGCGGTTGAGGATGAACCCGTCGATCTCCTTCTTCAGCTCCATCGGCACCTGGCCGATGCTTTCGTAGATGGCGCGGGCCTTCTTGACGACGGCCGCATCCGTCCATGGCGCGGGGCTCAGTTCGACGATCGGCACGACGTGCGGCGGGTTCACGGGATGCGCGATCAGGCAGCGGTGGCGGCCCTTCAGATGCTCCGTGAAGCGCGAGGCGACGATGGCCGACGATGACGAGACGAGGATCGTCTCGGGCGCCGCCGCTGCATCGAGGCGCTGCCAGATGGCGAGCTTGGCGTCGATCGTCTCAGGGCCGGATTCCTGGACGAAGTCGACGCCCGCAACGCACTCCTCGAGCGTGGCCACCGAGCGGACGCGGCCAGCGGCGCCGTCCGGGTCCGTGACTAGGCCGTGTCGGGCGAGGTCGTGCAGGCTCTCCTTGACGAGGCGGGGCGCGTTCGCCGTCGCGTCCGGATTGGCGTCCCAGCATTTCACATCCCACCCCGCGCGGGAGAAGACGTTCGCCCAGGCGCGGCCAATGAGGCCCACTCCGACGAGGCCGACAGTCGGCATGGCTAGATCTCCCTGATGTTCGTGATGTCGTTCAGTCGGGTCGGTGCGAGGAGCACCTTGCCGTGCGGATTGGGGTGCCGCAGGCTTTCGAAGACGGCGGGTAGCTCGTCGAATGAGACGCGGGCCGTGATCATGGCGGAGGCATTGAACGCTGGCGACGAGAGAAGGTCCAGCGACAGGCGGAAGTCCTCCTCGGTGTAGCCGAGAACGAAGCGCAGGGTGAGTTCCTTGCGGATGGCGGCGCGGGGCAGGATCGCGTCGTCGTGACGGCACACGCCGACCACCACGATCTGGCCGCGGATGCCCGCGAGATCGATGCATTGCCGGAGCATGCCGGGGACGCCGACGCATTCGAAGATCGTTTCGGGCGGGTGGCCCGTCATGGCTGCGAAGGCGTCCGCAACCGAGCCGGTCGTGGGGTCGATGAGAGCCGTGGCGCCGAGCAGGGCCGCGCGCTCACGACGGATCGGATCGATCTCGCTCACGATCACATGGCGTGCGCCAGCGCGAGCGG
>JBGSJD010000045.1:0-2470 GCA_041742195.1 Hyphomicrobiaceae bacterium | reverse complement strand
CCGCGACGTCACCGACGACGACGTGCTGGCCGACATCGGGGCCGAGGCGGGCCTCGATCGGGCGGCGTTCCGGGCGGAACTCGTCAGCGAGGACTGCCGGAACGAGACGTTCGGCGATTTCCTGATGGCGAAGCAATCCGGCGTCGAGGGGTTCCCGCTGCTGGCCGCCGGCACCCGCGAGGCCGGCTACGCGCTCGTCACGCAGGGGTTCCGGCCCATCGACGGGCTGATCGAGGCGATCGAGGACTGGCTCGCGAAGGGCGCACCGGTCAGCGGCCGATCAGCCTGACGTCCGTCATCCGAAGAATTGTACAAGGCGTAAGGAGCAAACCGGCCGATGTTCGACAGAGCCCCGGTTCGGCGCTAGCGTCCCGCCTGCGCGGCCGGTCGCCGTAGCAGCGATCGCGCAGTTGCCAGCGTCGGAGCCCCTCACCATGCCGTGCCTTCACCGATGACTGACGAGCCGTCTCTCGAGAGCCGATACCGGGTCGCGGTCGAAGCCGCCGACATCGGAATCTGGACGTGGTCCCGCTCCAGCGGCCGCATCGCGTGGGATGCGACGGCGCTGCGAATCATGGGGCTCGGGGAAGGCGCGCGGTACGACCTTCTCGATCTCGAAGCGCTGGTCGTGGGGGACGACCGGACCATCGTGCGCAATGCGCTCTCGGCCGCGATGGCGACCGGCAGCGACGGCACGATCGATTTCCAGGCCCGCATCGACCGCATGGGCGCACCGCACTGGGTGGCGGTCTACGGGCATCTCGAAACTGTCGACGGGGCCGTCGAGCGGGTGTGCGGCGCGGTGCGCGATGTGAGCGAGAGCCGTCTTGCCGAGATCGAGACCGGCCGCACCGAGGCGCGGCTCGCGGCCATCGTGTCGATTGCCGCCGATGCCATCATCTCGGTCGACGGCGCGCACCGGATCAGGCTGTTCAATGGCGGGGCCGAGGCGATCTTCGGCTACCGGGCGGACGAGATCGTCGGAGAGCCGCTCGGGATATTGCTGCCCGAACGGCTCCGCGCGGGGCACGACGCCCACATGAAGACGTTCGGTGAGACCGGCAACGTGGCGCGGGCCATGGGCGAGCGCAGCGAGATCTTCGCGCAGCGGAAAAGCGGCGAACAGTTTCCGGCGGAGGCGTCGATCTCGCACATCACGATCGATGGCGAGAGCATCTTCACGGTGGTTCTGCGCGATGTTTCGGAACGCAAGCGCGTTCTCGACATGCTGGCGCTCAGCCGCGACGACCTCGAACGGCGCGTCGCTGAGCGCACGGCCGAACTGAAGGCGGAGATGGCGCGACGGGAAGAGACGCAGGCGCAACTCGTCCGGACGCAGCGCATGGAAGCCTTCGGACAGTTGACGGGCGGGATCGCGCACGATTTCAACAACCTGCTGACGGTGATCACGGGGAACCTCGAACTGCTCGAGATGAGGCTCGAGGAGGAGCGCTCGAAAGGACTTCTGAAGCGCGCGAGCGAGGCCGCGGAGATGGGCGCCCGGCTGACGTCGCGGCTGCTCACGTTTTCGCGGCGGCGGCAGTTCTCACCCGCGCCGCTCAATCTCAACGAGCAGGTCATGGGGATGGTCGATCTCCTGCGCCGGACGCTCGGCGAGGATATCGATCTCAACGCGCGGCTGGCGCCGAAGCTCTGGACCGTCCGGGCCGATCCGAGCGAAATCGAGAATGCGGTGCTCAATCTCGCGATCAACGCGCGGGACGCCATGCCGCGTGGCGGACGGCTGGTGCTCGAGACGGCGAACGTCGTGGTCGAGGGGGGCGAGGTCGGCGCCATCGAGCGCCTGCCGGCGGGGTGCTACGTGCGGCTCTCGGTGTCGGATACCGGAAGCGGCATGTCGCCCGAGATCGTCGGCCGCGCCTTCGAACCGTTCTTCACGACCAAGCAACCGGGCAAGGGCACGGGCCTCGGGCTCAGCACCATCTACGGGTTTGCCGAGCAGAGCGGCGGCACGGCGACGATCTATAGCGAGGCGGGCATCGGGACGACGGTCAACATCTACCTGCCGCAGGTCGACGAAGAGGTCGCGGTCGATGCGCTCGATCTCAATGCCACGCTGCCGATGGGGCGGGGCGAGACGGTGCTGCTGGTCGAGGACAATCCGGAGGTGCGCGACGTGACGCAGAAGCGGCTGGCGGCGCTCGGCTATGTCGTCGTCGAGGCCGTGAACGGGCCGGAGGCGCTGGCTCGTATGGAAGACCTCGGCCACGTCGATCTCGTGTTCAGTGACGTGATCATGAGTGGCGGGCTCTCGGGCTTCGATGTGGCGCGAGAAATCCGGAAGCGCTGGCCGTCGACACGGCTGTTGCTCGCGTCCGGCTATCCCGACGACATGCTGAGGCTGCAGGAGACGCAAGTCCCGGAGCTTCGCATCCTGCGCAAGCCCTACAGCCGCGCCGAGCTTGCGCGCGTCATGCGGGAGGTCCTCGGCGGGTGATGCCGAGGGCCC
>JBGSJD010000044.1:0-2491 GCA_041742195.1 Hyphomicrobiaceae bacterium | reverse complement strand
AGCGGCAGGATGGCGGCGACGAGATCGTCGGTGCCCACGGAGGGCTCGGCTTTCCAGCGCGCGAGCAGGTCGAGGAACATGGCGCTGGGCGCGGTGTCGGCGATCTCCACGGGCTCAGCCATGCGACTTCGCCTCGGTCCGGCGACCCGAGCGTCGCGTGATCCGCGCGACGTCCTCGGTGGCGCTCTTCAGTTCGCTGCGGGCGACGCGGGCAAAGGCCTCGTCGATGCCAGCCTCGCGGGCGACGGTCATCGCATGCGTGAGGCCATCCTCGCGCCGTTCCGGATCGACCGTCGCCAGATCGAGCAGCACATAGGCGAGATAGTCGTGGGTCGCGGCCGACATGGCGGGCAAGGTGACGGGACCCCGGTCGCGGCCGGGCCAGCGGTAGCGAGGGAAATAAAGGCGAATGTGGGCCAGCACGGCGTCCGAGCGGTCAGTGTCGATCTGGGCGAAGCGGTCGGCGAGGGCGCGGGTCGTGTCCTCGAGTTCGGCCTGCTCGAGGATGTCGAGGGCTGGCAGGTCGATGGCGCCGTCGAGAAGCGGCGTCAGTGCGGTTTCGAACGCCGCGTCGTCCAGTGTCGCGCGCAGCGCCACGGCCTTGGCGCGCACATAGAGTTCGGGATGCGAGTTGCCGCGCGACCGGGACTGGTCCTCGGCGACGATGGCTTCGGCCTGGGCGAGATAGGTGACGGCGTCGGCGTCGCGGAAATCGGCAATCAGCTTGGCAAGGCTCCGGATCGCGACATCGCGATCCCCCGTGACGATCAAACCGGCGCAATCGCAGTAGATTTCGGTCCACAGCGACAGGCGTCGCGCCGTCTCGAGCCAGACGGGCGGGCACTGTTCGCGGCGGCAGACCCAGTTCAGGGCGCGGACCGTGACGAGATGGCGACCCTCGTCTTCCTGATAGAGCCGGTAGTGCGCCATTTCGTGGCCGAGGACGGTCAGCAGCTCCGGCTCGTCGAGCAGCTCCAGCATGCGGCCGGAGAACTGGATCGCGATCTCGCCCGGCAGATAGTGGAGGAAGGCATTCGGCGCGCCGGTCGTGTCGAGCGACTGGTAGAGCGTGACGGGGGCATCCAAGGCGAGCTTTTCGCGTGCCGTATCGGCGAGCTCGTAGCGCCGCACATTTGCGGGGTTGTCGTCGCGGCCGATCCGGAGCGCCGCCTTATCCAGTCCGATGCGGGTTTCGCGGACCTGCTCGGCCGTCAACCGGTCGGAGGCGAACCATTCCCACAGGTGCGGCTCGCGCGTGGACAGGGCATCCGCGATGCGTCGATGATACGACAAAGGGGACAATTGCATTGCGCGGGCGGCCCATGGGGATCCGATGAGGTCACGGCAGCCGTTGTAGGCGGATCGATTGGCGTGACAAGGGGGGAGGCGCGAAAACCCACCGACTTGCCGATGATCGCGCACGCGGTATCGTCGCAGGCGGCCGTTACGCCACGGCCCATCGCAATCCTAGGCGTGCTGGGAGCACTCGAGCGACAGGACCGGGCTCGAACTCAGGTCGAGCAGAATGCGGGTCGAGAGCCACTGTTCGGCCAGCGTCAGCGACTGCACGACGAGGATGGCCGCGCCGGCCCGGACTTGGCGTTCGAACTCGGCAGCCAGCGAGGGGGCATCGGCCGCACCGGGGTCGTTGCCCCACAGCGCCGGGATGCCCCAGCCGCGCCGCCAGTCGGTCAAGAGTTCGGCGCTTACAAGGAGCGCCGGCCCGCTGGTGGTGGTGTCGAGTGGCACGAGCCCGTCTGCGAGGCTGTCGATGGCTGTGCGATCAGCGAAGCAAGGCGATCCGGCCGGAGACGGCGCGTGGGCGAGCCACGCGTTGACGGTCGATTCCTCGGCGATGAGGCGGACGCGTTCGGCGGGGATGCCTCGGGCCAGGAGGCTTTCCAAAGCCGTGGCCGCCGCCTCGAGCGATTCGAGGACCGACAGTACCAACCTCAGCTTGCCCGCCGTTGCCACCATGCCAGACCGGTCCGGTTCCAGGACGAACGTATCGCCCGCGCCTCGCCTGATCGCAGTACGGCTCCAGCCGGCTCTCGACGAGTGCATGACAGCTTCTCCCCGGGCTCCGGTCGGTCCGTTCCGCCAGCCCGTATGGCCGGCGGCGACATCATCCCCTGCGACCCACCTGACCAGAGCTCTGTGCCAGCTCGGCCAAGGCTGCAGGGTTGCAAATCGTGACGAGGATGCATTGTTCGAGATCAATCACATGATCGGTGCGCAGCCGCGTCAGGGTCCGGCTGACCGTCTCGATGGTGAGGCCAAGGAAGTCGGCTATGTCCATCCGTGTCATCGGCAGCACGATTTCGGTCGCGCTCTCGCCACGGCGGACGGCGCGACGGGACAGGGCCAGAAGAAAGGCAGCGACGCGCTCGGTCGCCGTCCGCTGGCTCACGGTGAACAGCAGCTCGCGGGCGGCCATCAGCTCGCGGGAGAGTGCCTCGTAGAGCTTCATGCCGAGGCGGTGGTCGGTCTG
>JBGSJD010000043.1:0-2479 GCA_041742195.1 Hyphomicrobiaceae bacterium | reverse complement strand
GATCGGGCCAGCGGTGGAAACCGGCCTGTCGAAGCGCGACTGCGCGGCCAGGGACGGGGCGTGGACTGATGGCGACCATGCCGACGCGATACAATATTGGGGGCCCGGCATTGCCGATGTGCTGATTGCCGGCAACCGCATCGAAGGCGACATGCAGGGCATCGTGCAGTTCGGCTCGACGGGCGGGGTGGCGTCGGTCGCCCGCGGGGTGAAGAAGTCGGAGAGTTTCACGGCTCGCTCTGGGTCGGCGACGGAGCGCCTTGTTTGCTCGCCGGGACCATAGGGGAGTGGCGAGGTTGCAGCAATGCGCCGCTTCCCCCTAAAGTCGGGCCAACCTCGAGCCGAGGTCCCACCCGAGAAGGAGCCCCCCGAATGTCCCCCGACGTCAAGGCCGAGCTGGCGCCGAAAGGCGTGCTGCGTGCCGGCATCAACATGTCGAACTTCCTGCTGGTCACCGGCCGCACGCCCGAGGGCGACCCGACGGGCGTTTCGCCGGACATGGCGGCCGAGGTCGCCCGGCGGCTCGGTGTGCCGTTGAAGCTGGTCCCGTTCAAGTCGCCGGGCGAACTCGCCGACGAGGCCGGCAACGACGTCTGGGACATCGGCAATATCGGCGCCGAGCCCCAGCGTGCGGCCACGATTGCCTTCTCGGCCGCCTACTGCGAGATCGAATCGACCTACCTCGTGCCGGCAGGCTCCCCGATCACCTCGATCGATCAGGTCGACAAGCCCGGCATCCGGATCTCCGTCACGGGCCGCAGCGCCTACGGCCTCTGGCTCGAGAACAACATAAAGCACGCGACGCTCGTCCGCACCGACACGCTGGACAGCTCGTTCGACAAGTTCGTCGCCGAGAAGCTCGAGGTGCTGGCGGGCCTGAAGCCGCGCCTGCTGAGCGACATCGAGAAGCTGCCCGGCGCGCGCATTCTGCCGGGCCAGTTCTCGGCCGTGCAGCAGGCCATGGGCACGCCGAAGAAGAACACGAAGGCGGCGGTCTGGTTGGCGGCATTCGTCGAGGAAGCCAAGGCCTCGGGCTTCGTCCAGAGCCTCATCGACAAGCACAAGGTGAAGGGACTGTCCGTCGCGCCGCCGGCGTGATGGCGTGGTCGCGTGGCCGCTCGGGCGGGCACGCGACCTTTCGAAATGTCGGGAGAGCGAGCGATGATCTACGAGTTCCGAACCTACACCCTGCATCCGCGGACGCAGGGCGAGTTCATGAAGCGTTTCGGCGACGCCCTTCCGAAGCGGCTCGAGTTCTCGCCGCTGGCGGCCTTCTGGTACACCGAGATCGGCCCCCTCAATCAGGTGATCCACGTCTGGCCCTACAAGGACGCCGACGAGCGCAATCGCATCCGCACCGAAAGCGTTAAGGCTGGCATCTGGCCGCCGAAGACGCTGGATTTCATCGCCGACGTGCGCTCGGAAATTCTGGAGCCGCTGCCGTACTCGCCCCCGCTCGTGCCGTCCGAACACGGGCCCTACTTCGAGATGCGCTCCTACCAGCTCCGCGTCGGCGGCGTGCCCGAGATGGCGGCGAACTGGGAGAAGCACTTGCCCGGCCGCCTCGCGCTCTCGCCACTGATCGGCGTCTTCACGACGGAAATCGGTGGCCCGAGCCAGTGGGTCCACATCTGGGCCTACAAGAGCCTGGACCAGCGCATGGAGGTGCGCCGCACCATGCAGGAGAAGGGGATCTGGCCCCCGCCGCCGCCGACACCGAGCATCCGCATGGAATCGAAGATCATGCTGGCCGCGCCCTTCTCCCCGATCCGCTGACGAAAGATCGCCGTCAGCCGACCCGGATGTCGAGCCAGCCGTTGTCGAGGACCCGCGCCGTGTCGCCGGCCTCGATGAGAACCGTCGTCGTCGGCCCCTCGACGAGAGCCGGGCCGTCGATCGCCTGCCCCGGCGCCAGCGCCTCGAACGGCAGAACGTCGATCTCGCGCCAGTCCCCGAGATGGACCCGCTGCCGGCGAACCGGTAACGCCGGGGCGCGGGCTCCGAGCGTCGGCTCCTTCGGCAACTCGGGGAGCTTCCCGATCGCCGCGACCCGCGCATTGACGAGCACGACCTCGTTGGTGCGCTGGGCGTAGGTGTAAAGCTCCTCGTGCCGCTGATGGAACGCATCGGCGACCGCGCGCCCAAGCTCCGGCGTGTCCCAATCGATGTGGTCGAGGGGCACGTTGATCTCGAAGATCTGCTCGCCGTAGCGCATGTCGGCACTGCGCCCGATGGCGATCGGGCCGTTGAAGACAGCGGCGAGGCGGCCCCGCGCGTCGGTCTCCATCTCGGCGAAGATGCGCCTGAGCCCATCGGTCGTCATGGTCGAGGCGTCACCGATGTGGCTGCGCGTCGTCTCGAACCGGATCTCGCTCGCGAGCATCCCCCATGCGGAGAGCACCGAGGCAACGCGCGGCACGATCACGCGCGGGATCGAGAGCTGCCGCGCGACCGCGGTGGCGTGCAGCCCTGCCGCGCC
>JBGSJD010000042.1:0-1743 GCA_041742195.1 Hyphomicrobiaceae bacterium | reverse complement strand
CGTGCCGCTGGCGGCCACGACGCCGTTCGCGAGGGCACGCGACGCGCCGCGCTGATCGATACCGCGCCCCTCGATGGTGCAGCGGCGGCGGTCGTGGTCGTAGCTCAACACGGCCTCGCCACGGAATACGGCGACTGTCGGGCCGAACTTGACGCGGATCGAGCCCTTCCAGCTTTCGCCGTCCTGATCGGGCGCGAGCGTCGCGCCGGGGATGCACGAGGCCACGAGGGCCGGATCGGACAGCAACGGCCAGACGGCGTCCGGCGGGGAGGGAATGGTGATCGTCTCGGCGACAGTCGGCATGCGCGGGGGAGCGTCCAGTGTTCTCGAGGCTGGGGAATGGGCGGAAGCTTAGAGAACTCTCGTCGCGGGTCAAACGGTTTGGGCCGGCTCGACGCAATGCCGGCCGCGTGCCAAGCTTCCGCCTGAGACCAGAGTGGAACGGGAGGGCTCGCATGGGCGCGGCGTCGGCGGTCGATTTCGAAGACGTGACGTATCTGACGGTGGCGGGGAAGCCGCTTCTGGCGCGCCTCTACAAGCCGCATGGGCCGGGGCCGCATCCGGTCATGATCGATCTGCATGGTGGGGCGTGGTGCAATCAGGACCGCACCACCAATACGCTTCTTTCGGAGGCGATGGCGCGGGCCGGCATTCTCGTGATGGCGCTGGATTTCCGGATGCCTCCCGATGCGATGTATCCGGGGTCGCTACAGGACATCCATTTCGCGGTCCGCTGGGTGAAGGCGAACGCGGCGCGTCTCGGCGCGCGTGGGGACCGGATCGGGCTCGTCGGGATCTCGTCGGGCGGGCATCAGGCGATGCTGCTCGGCATGAGGCCGGACGATCCGCGCTACGGCGTGCACGCGACCGACAGCGTGGCCAAGGGCTCGGCGGCGGTCCAGTGCGTCGTGCTCTGCTGGCCCGTGATCGATCCGATCGGGCGCTATCGCTACGGCAAGGAGCTGATTGCCCAAGGCGGCGACTATCCGAAGAATCTCGACAACGTCATTCCGCTTCACGACCTCTACTGGGGCAGCGAGGCGGCCATGGAAGAGGCGAGCCCGCCGGCGATGCTGGAGCGCGGCGAGGCCGTCGTCATGCCGCCAGTGCTCTATCTGCAAGGCGACGAAGACCGGATGCATCCGAGACCGCATCTCGACCGGTTCGTCCGGCTCTACAAGGAGAAGGGCGGCGACATCGAGCTTGCGCTCTATGCGGGCGAGGTGGAAGGCTTCGTCACGCGACAGCCGAAGAACGCGGCGAACCAGACGGCCGGGACGGAGCGGATCATCCAGTTCGTGCATCGCCATCTCGGCTGATGCCTCGGGATCAGGGAACGTAACACATGGGCACGATCATTCGCGCGGGCGCCCGCGCCACCAAGACACAGCCGGCGTCGAGCTTCGTCGGGACCGTCTACGCCGACGAGGTCGTGGTGGGCGAGCCGCCGTCCCGCATGCGGGGGACGCGCGTCACGTTCACTCCCGGTGCGCGCACCAACTGGCACACGCATCCGGTCGGGCAGACGCTCTACTGCCTGCACGGTGTGGGGCGCTATCAGGCTGAAGGCGCCGTGGTGCAGGAACTGCGGCCGGGGGACACGGTGATCATTCCGCCCGGTGTGAAGCACTGGCACGGCTCGGCGCCGGGCCAGCTCTTCGCGCATCTCGCGCTTTCCGAGGTCAGCGACGCGGGCGAAGGCACCGTGTGGCTCGAGGCGGTGTCGGACGCCGACTACGGCAA
>JBGSJD010000041.1:0-6499 GCA_041742195.1 Hyphomicrobiaceae bacterium | reverse complement strand
GCGCGGCCGACGTATCGGCCGACGTCGACCGATAGGCGCGCAGGAAGCCCGTGATGGCGGGCGCGGTCGCGGCGAAGCGCGCATTGGCGCCGATCACCACCTCCGAGACGGGATAGGCGGTCGCCTTCTCGGGCTTCGTCGCAGCCAGCATCCGCGCCCATGTCTCGCGATCGAAGGGCGGCTCCTCGAGCCGGACGAGGTCGTGGGAGCCGACCAACCAACTGGGGGACCAGTGGTAGAAGACGATCGGGCGGCCACGTTTCAGCGCGGAATCTATCGCAGCTACCAGGGCTTCGCTCGCCCCGGGCCGCACATTCGTGAAATGCCGGTCGAGGCCATAGGACACGAGCTTTTTCGAGTTCACGACCTCGCACTGCCAGCCCGGAACGCAGTTGTAGAAGAGGCCTTTCGCTGGGTCGTCGGGATCGGCGAAAACGGTGCGGTGCGCCGCCAAATCGGAGACCGCGCGCAGGGCCGGGGCCTTGGCGGCCGGCCCCTCGACCAGACTGCGGGGCACGTACCAGCCTTCCGTCGCATCGGGGAACGTGGTGCCGAGGCGGACAACCTTCCCATCGCGCTCGGCGTCCAACCAGGCCTGGACAGGGTTGGCCAGCCAGATCTCCATGATCACATCGACATCGCCGCGCGCAACCCCATTCACGAGCGGGATCGTTGCGCCCGGCACGCGGTCCGTGCGGCAGCCATAGCCCTTTTCGAGGATGGTTCGCGCGATGGTCGTGTGGAACGCCGCCGAGTCGTAGTCGAGGCCGGCGAAATTGATCGGCCGGTCGAGTTCGCAGGCCGCAGCCGTTCCGGTCGCCAGCATGGCCAGGCCCAAGGCGGCCCAGAGCTTTCGAAGCATGCGTATCCTCTTTGGGCCGCTGGTGGATCGTCGGGCAGTCTATTTCCGCTGCCCGGCCATGGCCAACACCAAACGCGCGTGGCGGCGGGGTGCACCGCGAAACCGGCGGCATGCAAGCCAAATCTTGTTGATCGGATCGAGTGCGATCGCCTTAGCCAATCGGCCGGGCGAACCTTGCGGAAGTGACGCGCCCGCCTATGATAATGCGTCAACAGACGTCTGCCGGACTAGTCCGGCAAGCCATATTCCATTCCTCAATGCGGGGTCATATGCCGCTGTCGCAACTGGTTTGCCTGGTCAATCCCAATCAGGTTCAGCCCGGTATCACACCCTATGCCCTCGACGTCCTGACCACACACCTCGAGAAAGCCGGTTTCGAGGTGGAAGTGCTGGACCTCACATTCCCGGAACGGAGCTGGCAGGCAGACGTCGAAGCCTACTTCGCGGACCGTAGCCCAATGCTGATCGGCGTGACGCTTCGGAACACCGATACGGTCATTCCGCAGGAGCAGCGCACGTTTCTCGCGGACCACAAGGCCATCATTGACGCGATCAAGGGGCGCACGTCGGCGCCGATCGTCGTCGGCGGCGTCGGTTACTCGACGATGCCGAGCGCGATGCTGAGCTACCTCCGCGTGCCGTACGGGATCGCCGGGCCCGGTGAAGTCGCGCTGGTCAAGCTGGCGCAGCGGCTCGCCTCCGGAGCTTCCGCCGATGACGTGCCGGGGTTGCATGTGCTCGACGGCGACGACGTCCGCATCGTGCCGGCGGCGAGTGACCGGACACCGGCCGAAGCGTGGCTCGACATCAACGAGGGCGTGGCGTTCCGGCGGCGGTCCAATCATCCGTTTCGCGTGGACAATCGCAAGTATTACGAGCTCGGCGGCCTCGGCAACATTCTCACCAAGAACGGATGCCCGCTCGACTGCGTCCACTGCTCGGAGCCTTTCGCCAAAGGGCAGACGCTGTCACGCCGGACCGTCACCGCCGTCGTCGACGAGATGGAGCAGCTCACCGACCAGGGCGTTCTGGACCTCCATACCACCGACAGCGAATTCAACGTCGGAATCGGACATGCCAAGCAGGTGCTGCGCGAGATCATCGCGCGGCGGCGGCGCGACAGTTCGTGCTCGCTCAACAAGCTCAAGCTCTGGACGTATCTGCAGCCGCGTCCGTTCGACGAGGAACTCCCGGCCCTGATGCGCGATGCCGGGTGCCAGGGGGCGAGCGTCGGCAGCGATCACACGAACCCCGAGATCCTCGCGGGCTTCAAGGTGACGCAGTCCGGCAAGCCGTTCTATACGGTCGACGATATCCGCGAGACCAACCGGCTGCTGCTCGAGAACGGCATGCTGGTCACGCAGGAGCTGATCCTCGGCATGCCCGGGGAAACGCTGGAAACGATGCGCCAGTGTCTCGACGACATGCTGGCGCTGAATTCGACGGTGCTCGGGATCACGTTCGGCGTGAAGGTGTTTCCGCACACGCCGTTCGGCCGCAGGCTGGCACGGGAGAGTGACGGCAAGCCGATGCCCGGCCTCCAGTCCAATACCGCGATCAGCCCCATCACCCTGCTGCCGCTCGAGAAATGTCGCGACGTCGCGCACTACGAGCGGCAATTCATGTTCGACGAGCACGACCGCATCCGGCCCGTGTTCTATTTCTCGCCGGACCTCCCGGAGACGCCCGAGACGATCGCGAGCCCGAGCGGGCGCTGGCGCAAATCGATCGAGTTCATCTGGAACCACATTCCGGAAAGCGAGCACTATCGGGTTTCACTGCCGACGCTGCCCGGAGATTCCAAGGACGACAACAATTACGCCGACAATCCGTTTCTCAGGTGCTGGGTCAGCCTCGGCTATCGCGGTGCGTTCTATTCGAAATGGCGCGAGCGCGACCAGATCATCCAGGACGCCATCGACAAGGGCATTGCGCGGATGGGGCCCGACAAGCGGTTGATCTTCGAGGGAACATCGACCTGACGCGCGGTGGGCTGGACGCCTCGGCAGCCTCACTCCACGAAATCGTGGACGCTGAACAAGGCTCGCTCGTCCGTCCAGACGTGGCGCGGCTGCCACCCGGCCTTGCGGCCCAGGGCCCGGAACTCGTCGATCGAGAACTTGTGCGAGTTCTCGGTGTGGATCGTGTCGCCCGTCCGGAAACGATAGCTCTGGCCGCGCACGGTCACGACCTGATCGCAGGTGCTCTCAAGATGCATCTCGACCCGGCCCTTCTTCTCATCGTACCGGATCAGGTGCCGGAAACGGGTGAGATCGAAGTTGCCGCCGAGTTCGCGATTGATCCGCGCGAGCAGGTTCAGGTTGAAGGCCGCCGTCACACCGGCCGCATCATCGTAGGCCGGAATGAGAACGGACAGATCCTTCTTCAAGTCGGCGCCGATGAGAAGGCGCCCCTTGGGCGAGAGCGTCGAACGAAATGCGGCCAGAAGTCCAGTCGCCTCGTCGGGTGCGAAGTTGCCAATCGTCGAGCCGGGGAAGAAGCCGATCCGGGTCAGCCCTTCGGCATGGAGCGAAATGGCGGTCGCCTGCGTGAAGTCGCCGACCACGGGGCGGACTTCGAGCGCCGGGAAGCGGTGCGCAAGACGGGCGGCCGCGGCAGCGAGGGCCGACGCCGAGACATCGATCGGGATATAGCGGACGATGCCGGGCACCGCGTCGAGCAGCAGTTCGGTCTTGAGGCTCGAACCTGACCCGAACTCGACGAGCACGGCCGGACCGCTGCCCAGACTGCGGGCAAACTCCGGGAGGCAGGCGCGGAGGATTCCGGTTTCGACTACCGTCGGGTAGTATTCGGGAAGGCGCGTGATCTCCTCGAACAGCTCGCTGCCGCGGGCGTCGTAGAAGTAGCGGCACGGCAGCGTGCGGGGATGCGCTCCGAGCCCTTCAGCCACGTCGCGGGCGAAGCCGGCCTCGGCGTCGAGGTCCGTTGGCGACGGTGCCGTTCCTGCGGCTAGGCGCGATCTCGACGGCATCAGACGTCCTCCGCCAGTCGCAGTCCGAGAAACTGCCAGCGCTGCATCGGATAAAAGAAATTGCGGTAGGTGGCCCTCGAGTGGCCAGCGGGGGTGACGCACGAGGCGCCACGAAGCACCTGCTGGCTGACCATGAACTTGCCGTTGTACTCGCCGAGCGCACCCGGGTTCGGGCGATACCCCGGATAGGCCTGATAGGAACTCTGCGTCCATTCCCAGACGTCGCCGAACATCTGGCGAGGGCGGCCGTTCGAGGGCTCGTTCGAGGCGACCGGCTGGAGCGCGCCCGACGACAGCAGGTTGCCGGCGACGGGCAGACCAGCCGCCGCGACCTCCCACTCGAATTCGGTCGGCAAGCGCTTGCCCGCCCAGCGGGCGAACGCGTCGGCTTCGTAGTAGCTGACGTGGCAAACGGGGGCCGAGAGATCCACGGGCACGAGCCCATTGAGCGTCATCACGTGCCACGTGTCGTCACGCTTTTCCCAGTAGAGGGGCGCCGCCCACTCCTCACGCTTCACGGTGCCCCAGCCGTCGGCCAGCCAGTGGGCCGGCTGGGCATAGCCGCCGTCGGCCATGAATTCCAGCCATTCACCGTTCGTGACCAATCGATCGGCCAGACGAAACGGATGCACATAGGTGGTGTGACGGGGAAGCTCGTTGTCCCAGGCGTAGCCGCTGCCGTCATGGCCGATTTGACGCAAGCCGCCTTCGAAGTCCAGCCAGGATACCGGCGTCGCTTGTGTTGCGGGACGCTTCGGCCCGCCCTGAGATCGATAGGCGGGGCGGAGCGGATTTGCCGAGAAGAGCGCCAGGATGTCCGTCAGCAAGAGTTCCTGGTGCTGCTGCTCGTGATTGATGCCGACCTCGACCAGACCGGCCACATGCGCCTTCTCGAGGCCACCCTTGTGGTCGAATTCGCGCAGGGCCTCGTCGACGTGGCGCCTGTAGGCCAGCACCTCTCTCATCGGCGGGCGGGTCAAAAGTCCCCGAAGCTGTCGCGGCTGACGGGCGCCCTGGGTTTCGTAATAGGAGTTGAAGCAATAGTTGAAATTCGGATCGAACACGCGGTAGCCGGGCAGCTCCTTTTCGAGGATGAAGCGCTCGAAGAACCAGGTGACATGACCGAGATGCCATTTGGTCGGGCTGGCATCGGGCATGGCCTGGACGACCATATCCTCCTCGGAGAGCGGCGCTGCGAGCTGGAGGGTCAAGGCGCGCGCCTCGAAGAGCCGGTCGGCCAGGATCTGCTTGGTCGTGCTCATGTCTTTCCTGCATTCCAATCGAGAATCGGGCCGTCGGAAGCCCATCCGTGCGTCAGATCATCTCAAACCACGGTGACCAACGTAGGGCCCAAGGCAAGGTTCCCACGGAGATTTACCGGGCGGTTCGCGCCCTCCCCCACATCATCGATGCACTACCCGGACGACGACCATCTGACTACGTTACGCCAGTCAATACGGTTTCACGACCTTGCAAATGGCCCCATTCGGTCGTGCCGCTTCCCTTGCCGGAGGAGATCGCAGGCATGAGCGGCCCGGTCGCATGGATCGGCTCCCGCTTGATTTCGGTCGCTTGTCCACCCGTTCAAGCCGCCTCACCGATCGTTGATCGAGAACCAGCGGCACACCGTCTCACATCGCGGTGACCAGACGATCGTCGCTCAAGAGCGACGCCGTCTCGCCAGCGACAGCCGACAAAAGCGAGCCATCGCGGACGAGCTGGCAGACGGTCGCCACGTCGAGGGACACATTGCGGTCCTCTACCATGAACGGGACAGCCGCGCGCAGCCGGTCGAAGGCGACCCGCGTGCCGCGCCCGAGCGTCGTCCCTTCGCGCAGGTCGATCGCCTGCGCCGCAGTCAGCATCTCGATCGACAGGATCTGCTCGGCCGCCTCGATCTGCTCCTCGAGCTTGCCGACGACCGTCGTCGCCATCGTCGAGTGATCCTCGATCGAGCCGGCGACGGGCATGAAATCGAGCGAGGCAGGGGCGGCCAGATAGCGGACCTGGGCGTTGAGCATGGTCACGGTCTTCTGGAGCACGCCGAGGCCGGAGTTGAGCCCCGGCCGGGCGATCAGTTGCGCTGGCAAGCCGGTCATGGCCGGGTCGTTGAGCCGCAGGGTGCGGCTGGCGGCAATGCTCGCGAGATGGGCGATCGACAGCGAAAGCGTCTCGAAGGCCAGGGCAAGGCCGGCCGGATGGAAATTGCCGTTCGAGACGATGTCGCCCACCTCGGGCAGGACGACCGGATTGTCGGTCGTCGAGTTGAGCTCCATCTCGACCACACGCCGCGCAACCGCCAACGTCTCCTGACAGGGGCCGTGGACGTGGGGGATGCAGCGGAAGCTGATCGGGTCCTGGAGGCTGCGGCGAAAGCGTGGATCGTGGCAGCTGCTGCCTTCGAGCAAGGCGCGCAGACGCATCGTCGTCAGCACCTGGCCCTGATGGGGTCGCACGGTGATCAGCCGTTCGTCCAGCGGTGACGGGTTGGCGAGAAACGCGTCGATGGAGAGCGCGGCGGCCAGATCGGCGTGGCTCAGCAGCTTGATCATTCGCGCCAGAACGAGCGCGCCGTGACCGGTCGCGGCCGAGTTGGCGCTGACCAGCGACACGCCGTCCTTGGGCCCGAGCGCGATCGGCGCGAG
>JBGSJD010000040.1:0-5687 GCA_041742195.1 Hyphomicrobiaceae bacterium | reverse complement strand
TTCCTGAAGGCGGCGGTTGGCTTCTGAGGTGACGGTGCGGGCGACGACGCGCTCGCGATCGGCTTCGGAGCTATTGGCGATCAGCGCCTCGGCGGCGGCCCAGGCCTCGGCCTCGGTGTCGCGGCAGATGATCTGGAGGCGCATGCCGAAGCCGATCGCGGCCTCGCGCCCGTGAACAGCGGCGAGCTTCCGGATGGCTGTGATGTTGTCGGCGATGCGCTCGGGCGTGTCGCCCCAGAACAGATGCACGTCGGAGTGGCGGGCCGAGATCTCCCAGGCCTGCGCTGAGCCGCCGCCCAGATAGAAGCGCGGGTGGGGCTGCTGGAAGCTGCGCGGGCGGATGACGGCGCCCTTCAGCTTGTGGAAGCGGCCGTCGAAATGCAGCGGATCGGCCCCGGTCCAGAGTGCCTTCAGGATGTCGACCTCCTCGGCCATCAGGTCGTAGCGCTCGGTCTTGCCGAGGGTGACGCCTTCGGCCTCGACGTCGGTCTCGTTCTGGCCGGCGATGAGGTTGACGGCGATGCGGCCCTTCGAGAGATGATCGAGGGTCGAGATCATCTTCGCCAGCATCACCGGGTTGATGTAGCCGGGCCGCGCCGCGATGAGGGGGCGGATCCGGGCGTGGCGCGCCGCCATGTAGGCGCCGGCGATGTAGGCCTCCCAGCAGGTCACGCCGACCGGGATCAGGAGGTATTCGAAGCCCGCCGTCTCGGCCGCCTCGACGATCCGCTCGAAGAGCTTGAGGGAAGGGGGAACATCGGCTGCCGGGTCGTTGAAGGCGACGGTGTCGCCGTGGGTCGGCAGGTACCAACCGAATTCGAGGGGGCGCATCGGGCTCTCCGGCGGGAACGAATTTTCTCCACCATCATGGCGCAGCGCGTCATTCGTTTCCACCCATGGCGACGCGGTGGAACCGTCGCACTCGGCGTCGGCCGAGGCGGCACTTCGCGATTGACTCCCCGGCTGGCCAGCAGATTGATGAGGCCTGCCCAAGTCGAGAAACGCGAGGAGACGTATCCCATGGCCGGCAACAACGAACCAGGTTTCGCGACCCGATCCATCCACGCCGGAGCCGCACCCGATCCGGCGACAGGCGCGCGGACAACGCCGATCTACCAGACGACGTCGTTCGTCTTCAACGACGCAGAGCACGCCGCGTCACTGTTCGGGCTGCAGGTGTTCGGCAACATCTACACGCGCCTCGGCAACCCGACGCAGAGCGTGCTCGAGACGCGCATCGCGTCGCTGGAAGGCGGCACGGCAGCGCTCGCGGTCGCCTCGGGGCACGCGGCGCAGATGATCACGTTCCACACGCTGCTCGAGCCGGGCGACGACTTCGTCGCGGGACGCCAGCTCTATGGCGGCTCGATCAACCAGTTCAACCATTCGTTCAAGAAGTTCGGCTGGAACGTCGTGTGGGCGGATTCGACCGATCCCGCCTCGTTCGAGAAGGCGATCACGCCGAAGACCAAGGCGATCATGATTGAAAGCATCGCCAACCCGGGTGGTGTGGTGGTCGACATCGCGGCGATCGCGGCCATCGCCAAGCGCGCCGGCGTGCCGCTGATCGTCGACAACACGCTTGCCTCGCCGTATCTCTGCCGGCCGAAGGAGCACGGCGCCGACATCGTGCTGCATTCGCTGACCAAGTTCATCGGCGGGCATGGCAACTCGATCGGCGGCATCATCGTCGATTGCGGCACGTTCGACTGGTCGAAGTCCGGCACGAAGTACCCGACGCTGACGGCGCCCAACGCCAGCTACAACGGCATGGTGCTCGCGGAAACGTTCGGCAACTTCGCCTTCGCCATCGCCTGCCGGGTGATGGGGCTGCGCGACCTTGGCCCCGCGATCTCGCCGTTCAATGCGTTCCTGCTGCTCACCGGCGTCGAGACGTTGTCGCTGCGCATGGAGCGGCACTGCCAGAACGCGCTCGCCGTGGCGCGGCATCTCGAAAGGCATCCGTCGGTGGCGTGGGTCAATTACGCGGGCCTCGAGAGCAACGCCTATTACGCAGTTCACCAGCGCATCTGTCCGAAGGGCGCGGGCGCGGTGTTCACGTTCGGGCTCAAGGGCGGCTTCGACGCGGGCGTGAAGTTCGTCGGCGCGCTCGAGATGTTCTCGCATCTCGCCAACATCGGCGATACGCGGAGCCTCGTCATTCACCCGGCGTCGACGACGCACAGCCAGCTGACCAAGGAGCAGCGTGCGGCGGCCGGTGCGGGCGACGACGTGGTGCGGCTGTCGATCGGCATCGAGGACGCGGCGGATATCATCGCCGATCTCGACCAGGCGCTGGCGAAGGCGAACGCGTAGGGGGCGCGGCGCGGGTGGATGAATGGGTCCCGGGGACGAGCCCCGTGATGACACTGCGGGGTGTGGCCGAGGGTGTCGGTTTCTCTCGACCCCAGCGACCCCGGCTCGCGGCGCGGTGCGCCTCGGCCGGGGACGCAGGTTGGGGGCTTAGTAGGTGAGCCGCTCTGCTCTCTTGTCTTGCGTTCCCGGGCGAGGCACGGGCCGGAGGCTCGTGCGGAGATCCGGGATCTTTCTCCGGATCGGATGAGCTGGGTGTTCGCGGCTGGTGTCTGGTGAGACCGCGAGGCGTGGGAAGGCCCCGGCTGGCGGCGCGGTGCGCCTTGGCCGGGGACCAGAAGGGGGAGGGGGTGGCGCTTCGGGTGCCCACCAGAACCCGCGGGCTTTTTGTTGCGCTTCTGATGCCCACCAGCATCCGCGGGCTTTCTGTTGCGCTTCGGATGCCCACCAGCATCCGCGCGGTGCGCGCGAGGTGGGCGCTCGCTGATGGCTGCGTGTGCGGATGGATGGGTCCCGGGGACAAGCCCCGGGATGACACTGCGGGGTGTGGCCGAGGGTGTCGGTTTCTCTCGACCCCAGCGACCCCGGCTCTCGGCGCGTTGCGCCTCGGCCGGGGACGCAGAGGGGGTGGGGGCTTGGTCGGTCGTCACTCCGTGCCGCCGCATCTGCTTCAGCCTCACCTCTTGCTTTCCCGGGCGAGGCACGGGCAGGAGGCTCGTGCGGAGATCCGGGATCTTCCTCCGGATCGGATGAACTGGGTGTTCGCGGCTGGTGTCTGGTGAGACCGCGAGGCGTGGGAAGACCCCGGCTCTCGGCGCGGTGCGCCTTGGCCGGGGACGCAGGTGGTTGGGGTGGGCGCTTCAGTTGCCCACCAGCAACCGCGCGGCTACCCGGCCAGAAAGTTGGAGAGTTCGGCGATGACCGTCGCTGGGTCTTCCTCGGCGAGGTAGTGGCCGGTGTCGATGGCGCGGCCGGTGACGGGGCCGTCGGCGTAGGCGCGCCAGATGGCGAGCGCGTCGTACCAGCCGCCGATCTTGCCTTTCGAGCCCCACAGCACGTGCAGCGGGCACCGGATGCGTCGGCCGGCGGCGCGGCTCTCTCGATCGTGTGCGAGATCGATGGTGGCGGCAGCACGATAATCCTCGCACATGCCGACGATCATCTCGCGGGTGCGGGCGGCGGCGAGATAGTCGGCCAACGCCTCGGGGTGGAAGAAGCCCGGCGGCTTCGGTTCGCGGGAGGTGTGGGCGCGGAACCACGAGTCCGGCGCGGCGCAGATCACGTCCTCGGGGAACGGGTGGGGCTGGGCGAACCAGAACCAGTGATAGTAGCCGAGGCCGAAGGCCATGTCGGCGCGCTCGAAATGTTCGAGGGTCGGGACGATGTCGAGCACGGCGAGGCGCTCGATCCGTTCGGGGTGATCGATGGCGAGACGGTGGGCGACGCGGGCGCCGCGATCGTGGCTCGCGACGCGAAAGCGATCATGGCCGAGGGCTGCCATCAACTCGACGACGTCGCGGGCCATCTCGCGTTTGGCGTAGGCGGCGTGATCGGCTGAGGGCGGCGGCTTCAACGACTGGCCGTAGCCGCGCAGATCCGGCGCGACCACGGTGTAGGTCTCGGCGAGGGCGGGCGCCACGGCATGCCACATCAGATGCGTCTGCGGATTTCCGTGGAGGAGCACCACCGGCGGGCCGCTACCGCCGATGCGGACGCGCAGCTCGCCGTCGCGGACCGCGATGCGCTCGAGGCGAAATCCGTCGAAGACCATGGTGTTTCCCTCGTGCGCGCCGACGCGGCTATGCCTTCAATGGGGCGGGGCGGAAGCCGAGAATCTTCTCGAAGCGGTCGCAGTATTTCGGCCATGCCTCGGGATTGATCAGGCGCGGGGGTACGCGGCCGTCGAGGATGTCGATCCACTGGTCGGCGGCGAAGACCGCGACGTTGTCGAGCGCCTCGTGCGTGATGCCGGCATTGTGCGGCGAGACGATCACGTTCTCGAAGGCCATCAGGGGGTGATCGGTCGGCGGCGGCTCGTCGAGGAAGACGTCGAGGCCGGCGCCGGAAATGAGGCCGTCGTTCAGCGCGCGCACCAGATCGTCCTCGCTGTAGGTGCCGCCGCGCGACGTGTTGATGAAGTAGGCCGAGGGCTTCATGCGCTTGAACTGGTCGTAGGCCATCATGTTGGCCGACATCTTGTTCAGCGGCGTATGCATGGTGACGAAGTCGGACGCTTCGAGAAGTTCCTCGAGGCCCACCTTGCGCGCGCCCTTGGCGGCGATCTGCTCGGCGGAGAGCAAGGGGTCGTAAGCCAGCACCGGCATGCGGAAGAGGCCGGAGCACAACTCCGCGACGCGACCGCCGATATTGCCGATGCCGATGATGCCGACGGTTTTGCCGAGGATGTCATTACCGGAATAGTGATAGCGCTCGAGGTTCTTCTCGCGGCGCATGGCGGCGTTGGCCTGCGCGATCTTCTTCGAGAGCGACAGCATGAGGCCGAGCGCGTGCTCGGCGACGGCTTCCTTGTTCGCGCCGGACTGATTGCAGACGATGATGCCGGCCTCGTTGCAGTCGGGGACGTTGATGGTGTCGTAGCCGGCGCCGAGCGAGCAGACGGCGAGAAGGTTCGGGGCGCGGGCGAACATGCGCTTGTCGGCGAACCAGGGCTCGCGGAGTTCGGTGCGGCCGGAGACGTGATAGCAGTGCGTACGGGCAAGCTCGGCCCAGGTTTCCTCGACGCTGCCCTCCATGGGGCGCTGGTACATGTCGATGTCGGGGCGGAGCGAGCGCAGCCGGGTGGCCGTCGGCTCCATTCGGTAGTGGAAATAGACGATGCGCTTGATGTTGGTGGCCATACGGCGTCGGTCCTGTCGATCGATCTGGACATGATGAAGGCGTCTCGCGGGAGACGCCTTTGGTGGAAGGTTAGCACGAAGACCGCGGCCGATCGCAAGGCCGGTCGCGACATCCGGCGGGTGCGATGCCCGGCCTCGCGGTTTGATCAGGACGGTTGACGCGCGCATCGAGCGGACGCACGCTTTCGCAAGATTGCAGCCGAAGCCGTAAAGGAAGCCGACCATGTCCGAGATCGATCTGCCGCGCCTCTCCGCCGATCTGGAGCGTCTTCTGAAGCTCAGGGCGCCGCCGTTCGGCATGAAGCTTTTCGAGAGCGCGGCGGCCCTCGAGGATATTCCGAGGCTGCGGCGGCCGAAGAACGTCCACACGCTCGATCAGGTGGTGGCGCAAGGCGCGCGGCTCGGCTGGACGGTCGGCGTGACGGCGGACAACCTCGTCGGCGCTCAGTGCCGGGCGGTCGTCGGCCTCGGCAACTCCAAGACGGCAGACTAGGCCTCGGGGCGTTCGACGGCGGG
>JBGSJD010000039.1:0-3484 GCA_041742195.1 Hyphomicrobiaceae bacterium | reverse complement strand
GATCGCCGTGCGCGACCCGGCCCTCGTGCGCGAAGCAGCACGAAAATTCCCCGGCCGCGTGGCCGTCGGCATCGACGCCAAGGGCGGCAAGGTCGCCGTCGAGGGCTGGGCCGAGACGTCCGAGCTGACCATCGTCGACCTTGCCCACCGCTTCGAGGACGCCGGCGTTGCGGCCATCATCTACACGGACATCGACCGCGACGGCATTCTGAAGGGCCTGAACCTGCCGTCGACGGCCGCTCTCGCCGCAGCGACCTCGATCCCGGTGATCGCCTCCGGCGGCCTCGCCTCCATGGACGACGTGGAGGCCCTGCTTCGGCCCGAAAATGCGAAGCTCGAGGGGGCCATCACCGGACGCGCCCTCTACGACGGTCGCCTCGATGCGAAGTCCGCCCTGGCGAGGCTTCGCGCCGCACGCATCGCGCAGGCCTGAGCCGCACGAGCCCGTCAGCCCACGCCGTAGCGGTTCGGGCCGTGCGCCCCCTTGCCCTTGACGATGGCCGAAAGCACCACGTCTGCCGTCCACGTGGTGAACACCGTCGCCATCTCCGGGCTCGGCCGCGGCCCCTCGTCGACGTTGCCGTGCGTGATCACGAATTCGTGGCTCGAGGTCCCGACGAGTTCGAGCCGGTAGTAGCGGAACCGGTCGCCGATGTCCTCGGGCCGCCAGATGTGCCAGCTGAGGTCGTTGGGCGTCACGTCTTCGGGCGGCAGGTGCTCGGCCCTCGGGCTGACGCGCACGCGATAGCCCCACCCCGTCGGCAGGTGGTCCTGCAGCAGGTCGGCGACGATGCGCTTCGTTTCCGAGACGTCCATGCCAGCCATTCGGACAGCGTCCTCAGCTCACGCGCTCGAGCTTCTGCAGGGATCGGAGCGGCCTCGGCATCGGCTGGCCTGGAAATGCAGTCGGCCAGTTGGTGTACGAGACTTCGCCGACATAGATATCGCCACGGCTGTCGATCGCAAGTCCGTGCGGCGCGATGAACCGCCCCGGCTCGAGGCCCGCACCCTCCTCGCCGCCGAGACGCGCGATCAGCTTACCCTGACTATCGACAACCGAAAGACGTGGCCCGAGATTCTTGTAAGCGAGGTTGACAGGCATGCCCGGCCCGAGCTCACCGACGAAGAACGTCGGCGTCGTGGTGCCCTTGCCGCAGGCGCAATAGAGGCCGCACGGCCGGTGCAGGTTGCGCCACTCGGTCTCGTAGCGGCCATCGCCGTCGAAAACCTGCACGCGGTGGTTCTCGCGGTCCGCCACATAGACCCAGCCGTCGGCGTCCGTGACGATGTTGTGGACGAGATTGAACTGCCCCGGCCCGGTTCCGCTCTCCCCCCACGACTTGAGGAGCCGGCCGTCCGGCGTGAACTTGTGCACCGAGGCGTTGCCGTAGCCGTCGGACACGTAGATCTCGCCCTTGGGGCTGAGCGCGGTATGCGTACACCGGTGGAACGGCTCGCCCGACATGAACGGAGCGGGCTTGCCCGGCACGCCGAGCGTCATCACGACCTTGCCGTCGGTCGTGCACTTGCGCACCGTGTGATCGCCGTCGTCAGTGCAGTAGAGAAAGTCGTCCTTGTCGATGTGGAGCCCGTGCGCGCGCTTGAACACGCCCTCGCCCCAGCTCGTGAGGAACGAACCGTCGCGGTCGAACACCATCATCGGATGCGCGCCGCGATTGAAGACGTAGACCCGGTCCTTGGAATCGACGCCGACCGCGCCGACGTCCATGAATTCCCAACCGTCGGGCAGCTTCGCCCAGTTCTCGATCACCCGGTAGCGATACTCCCCCGACCCGAGCATCTGAGACATGGCGGCATCTCCCTGAGTGATATGGCACGAGACTAGAGCAGGTTTGCGCCCGATGGCGAGCCTTAGGCCCCTCTTTCGCACCTGCGTAACGGGAAGCGGCCGCGTAGCTAGGCAAACCGTCGACCAAGTGTAACCATGACGCGGCACCCGTTGGAACCGCATCGACATGAGCCAGGCTGCCGACACCCAGGAACTGACCGCGCTGCGCCGCGCGGCCATTCTGGTGTCCGGCATGTTGACCGTGACGCTCTATTTCACGACCATCCTTGTCGTCTCGACGGTTCTGCCACAGATCCAGGGGGCCATGTCTGCGACCCCGGACGAGGTGTCCTGGATCGTCACGTTCAACATTCTGGCCATCGCGATCGCGACCCCCATGACGGGCTGGCTGGTGGCCCGTTTCGGCCGCCGCCGCACCATGTGCACCTGCGTGGCAGGCTTCGTCTTCTCGACCCTCATGTGCGGCCTCGCACCGTCGCTCGAGACGCTGATCTTCTGGCGCATCGTCCAGGGCGCCATCGGCGCGCCGACGGTCCCGCTGGCCCAGTCGATCCTGCTCGATATCTATCCCAAGGAGCAGCACCGCTTCGTCATGGGCATGAACGGCATGGGCGTCATCCTGGGCCCCATCATCGGCCCGACGCTTGCCGGCCAGCTCGCCGAGGACGTCGGCTGGCGATGGGCCTTCCACATGCTGCTGCCGGTCAGCGTGCTCGCATTCCTCGGCCTGTTCCTCCTCCTGCCGCGCGACCAGAAGACCGAGCGCATCCGCTTCGACTGGATCGGCTTCCTGTCGCTCTCGATCGCGGTCGGCTGCCTGCAGTACCTGCTTGCCCGGGGGCCACGGCTCGACTGGTTCGAGAGCCAGCAGCTCGTGGTGGCGAGCATCGTCGGTGTGGTGAGCTTCTACGTCTTCATCGCCCACAGCCTGACGGCTGAGAAGCCGTTCCTCGACCTGCGGCTCCTCACCAACCGCAACCTCGCCCTCGGCTTCCTCCTGGTCACGCTGTTCGGCATGCTGGCGTTCACGCCCATGGTGGTCCTCCCGACGCTGCTCCGCCAGCACGTCGGCTACCCGGATGCCCTCGTCGGCTGGGTCATCGGCAGCCGTGGCGTCGGCGGGCTGATCGGGTTCTTCCTCGCCATGTGGATCGAGCGCATCGATCCGCGCCTGTCGATGGCGACCGGCTTCTTCCTGCTCGCCATGTCCGGGCTGTGGCTGACCTTCATCAACATCGACGTCACGCCGTGGGAACTGGCCGTCAACGGCATGGTTCAGGGCATGTGCATCGGCATCGTCTTCGTGCCGCTGTCGATCGCCACGTTTTCCGATCTCGAGCCCAGAAAGCGGCCGGAGGCGCTCGGCGTCTTCCACCTGCTGCGGAACCTGGGCTCGAGCCTCTTCATCTCCGTGACCATCGCCGGCATCGTCGCCTCGACCGGCGCCAATTACGCCCGGATGATCGAGGTCATCAACCCGTTCAACCCCGCGCTGTCGCTGCCCTGGGTCGTGGGCGCCTGGGATGCCTCGACGGCGGCGGGCCTGTCCCGGCTCTCGCGCGAGGTGACGCGGCAGGCCTCGGTGATCGCCTACATCAACGCCTTTGGCCTGTTCACGATCGTCGCCGCCTGCGCCGTACCGGCAGCGCTCCTCTTGCGCCGGGCACGCCCGCC
>JBGSJD010000038.1:0-5080 GCA_041742195.1 Hyphomicrobiaceae bacterium | reverse complement strand
GAGCAGGCCGGACGGGCGGAGCGGTTCACGCGCCTGCCGGCCGATGTGGCCGCCGTCGCAAAGTTCGTAGACCAGAGGCGAGCAGGACGGGCACCGGAATGACCACCAACATCACGCGCCTCGCGAACGGCCTCAGGGTCGTCTCCCACGACATGCCGCACCTCGGCACCGTTTCGCTCGGCGTCTGGGTCGCCTGTGGCGCCCGTCACGAAAGCGACCGCGAGCAGGGCATTTCGCACCTTCTCGAGCACATGGCGTTCAAGGGGACCAGCCGGCGCACCGCCAAGCAGATCGCCGAGGAGATCGAGCACGTCGGCGGCGATCTGAATGCCGCGACCAGCCTCGACACCACCTGTTATTATTCGCGCGTGCTGAAGGATGACGTCGGCGTCGCGCTCGATGTTCTGGCGGATATCGTCCAGAACCCGCTCTACTCGGCCGAGGAACTCGAGCGCGAGCGCGAGGTCATCCTGCAGGAGATCGCCGCCACCCGCGATAGCCCCGACGACATGGTCTACGACCTCTTCCAGGACGCCGCGTTCCCCGACCAGCCACTGGGCCGACCGATCCTCGGAACGCCCGAAAGCGTGTCGGCGTTCGCCCCGGACGATCTGCGCGGCTTCCTCGCCTCGCGCTATCGCGCCGGCAGCATGGTGATCTCGGCCGCGGGCAATATCCGGCACGATGCGCTGGTCCGCCTCGCCGAGGATATGTTCGGTGGCCTCCCCGCCGGCGAGACGCCACCGCCGGTCGGCGCCAGCTATGTCGGCGGCCCGCGGGTCTCGACCCGGTCGTTCGAGCAGGCACATGTCGTGCTCGGCTATCGCGGTCTCTCCTATCGCGATCCCGAGTTCTACACGGCGCAGGTCTTCTCCGGGCTGTTCGGCGGCGGCATGTCGTCCCGGCTGTTCCAGGAGGTCCGCGAGACCCGCGGCCTCTGCTACTCGATCTACTCGTCGGCCTGGGGACTTGGCGATACGGGGCTGTTCTCGATCCATGCGTCGACCGGTCCCGGCGACGTCCGCAAGCTGGTCGACGTGCTCCGCGTCGAGCTGGCGCGTGCCGAGGCCGAGGCCCCGGACGAGCGCGAGGTCCAGCGTGCCAAGGCGCAGCTCAAGGCGGGCCTGCTGATGAGCCTCGAGAGCGCAACGTCGCGCGCCGAACAGATGGGCCGCCAGCTGTTGGCCTTCGACCGCCTCCTCACTCCGGACGAGCTGATCGAGCGCGTCGATGCGGTGACGGCCGAAAATGTCCGCGAGACGGCCTCGCGCCTTCTGGCCGGCTCGAAGATGTCCTTTGCATTGGTGGGCGCGGGCAAGAACGCGAGCGCCATGAAGGTGGCCAAGGAAATCGCAGGCTGACGAGAGGCCGGGCCGCAAGGGGGTAGGGCCGATGCTGGCGATGCTTCACAGGCTGTTCGGGCATCCGCCGTCGTTGCAGGGCGAGCGCGTCATGCTCGTGGCGCCGGTCAAGGCGGACTATGAGGCCTGGGCCGTCCTGCGCGGCGAAAGCCGGGACACTCTGACCCCCTTCGAGCCCGCCTGGAGCGAGGACGAACTCTCCCGCCCATCGTTCCAGCGCCGGCTCCGGCGGTATCGTCGGGAGCGTCGCATGGGCGGCGGCGCGGCGTTCTTCATCAAGCGTCGGTCGGATCGGGTTCTGCTGGGAGGCCTGGCGCTGACCAATATTCGCGGAGGCGTCACGCAATCGGGCTCGATAGGGTATTGGTTGGGCCGCACCCATGTCGGCAAGGGGTACGCCAGCGAGGCCGTCCGGCTTGCCGTAGGGCACGCCTTCGATGTCTGGGGGCTGCATCGCGTCGAGGCCGCCTGTCTGCCGAACAATGCCCCGTCGATCCGCGTCCTCGAGCGGTGCGGTTTCCAGCGCGAGGGCTTGGCCCGCGGCTATCTCCGCATCGACGACGCGTTCCGCGACCATCTTCTGTTCGCCCGCCTCGTCGACGATCCGCCGGTTGCATGTGGACGACGCGACACGCTCACGGCCGAAGCCTCATTGCGGGCACAATCACATGGTGATCGGGTCCATGAATCTGCCGCACGGCTCCGCGATGGGCCTGTGGCCGGGGGAGGATTCGCATGAACCTCGCGTCGGGGCGACGCCTGTTCCGGGGCCCGCCTTCAGCGATGGCATATCCGAGGGTGCGCAGGCGCGTGCTCCCGGTGTCATGCGTGGCCTGCGTGTGGGCGCTGGTCTTTCTGGTGCTGTTCGCGGCGCCGGCACTGGCATTGAAGCCCATTACGCTGACCGGCGAGCAGGACTGGATCGACATTTCCCTCCAGGGCGAGCGCCACGAGGCCCGCGGCGACACGCTGAACATCGAGACGGCGCCGGGCCCTGACGGGGCGACGGCCCGCATGGCGGTGCGCGCCTCGACGCCGAATTCCGATCCGAGCTGGATTGTCTTCGCCCTGCACAACCCGACCAACAAGACGATCGAGTTCTGGCTGACGGCCGATCGCTACAACCCGATCGGCGCGGGCGTCGTCTGGCCTGATCTCGACGCCCGGCGCATCGCCTCGGTCGGCCATTCCGCCGGCTTCGCCCCCGAGCGCGTGCGCAACGACCGGACCGACATCTTCCGTCTGACGATCGAGCGCGGCCAGACCATCACCTACGCCGTCGAGCTGGCCACCGAAGGCTACTCGCGCTTCGGGCTCTGGCGGCCGATCGAGTTCGAGCAGCGCCAGCGGGAGCGGCAACTCTTCAACGGCATCATGCTCGGCATCACGGGCCTTCTCGCCGTCTTTCTGACGGCCGTGTTCGCGGCCAACCACAAGTCCATCTTTCCCATGGCGGGGTTGGTGGCGTGGTGCGCGCTGGGTCTGCTCTGCGTCGATTTCGGCTTCTGGCACAAGCTGTTCCAGATGCGCCCCGAGGACAACGCCCAGTATCGCGCGGCGGCGGAGGCCGCCCTCGCGGCCAGTCTCGTGATCTTTCTCGCGGCGTTCCTGCGGGTCAACCTCTGGGGCGGGTTCGCGCGCACGCTGTTCCTCGTCTGGATCGTGGCGCAGCTTGGTATCGTCGGCGTCGCCGTGCTCGATCCGCGCCTCGCCGCAACGGTGGCGCGCCTGTCGCTCGGCCTGATCGGCGTCTTGGGGATGGTGCTCATCCTCGTCCTCGCCGTGCGCGGGCTCGATCGCGCGCTGGCGCTGATGCCGACGTGGATCCTCTATCTCGTATGGCTGTTCGGCGCCGCCGTCACGCTGACGGGTCAGTTCACGGCTGATTTTGCAGCGTCCGGCCTCGTCGCCGGGTTGGTGCTCATTCTGGTGCTGATCGGCTTCACGGTCACCCAGTATGCGTTCCGCTCGACCGAACCGGTACTCGGCACCGGGCCGGGCGGTCAGCAGTTGCGCCTCGCCGCGCTCGATCGGGCCGGCGTCGCCTTCTGGGAGTGGAACATCCGCCGCGACGAGGTGCGCCTCGATCCGGACATGGAGCTGACGCTCGGCCTGGCGGCCGGCGAGTTGCCGAACAAGGTCGACGACCTCCTCGCCTACGTCCATCCGGCGGACCGCGAGCGCTTCCGGCTCGAATTGCAGGCCATCCGTGATCGCGATGGCGGCGCGTTGCGCACCGGCATTCGCATGCGCCACGCCGACAGCTCCTACCGATGGCTCGAGTTCGAGGGCGCCAGCGTCCCGTCCTCCGATCGGCGAAACCTGCGTTGTGTGGGCCTTGTCCGCGACACCACCGACCAGAAGCGGGCACAGGAACGGCTGCTGCACAACGCCGTCTACGACAGCCTGACGTCCCTGCCCAACCGCGAGCTGTTCCTTGACCGCCTGACGGGTGCCCGCCGCGCGGTGCCGAATGTGCCCCGCCGCAGCATCGCTGTGCTGGTGGTCGACGTGGATCGCTTTCGCTCCGTGAACGCGTCCTTCGGCCTCGTGGTCGGCGACAGCATCATCCTCACCGTGTCACGGCGCATCGCGCGCATTCTCGGTCCAGACGGAAATCTGGCGCGGATCGGCGGCGATCAGTTCGCCTTGTTCATGACCGACTATGTCGACACCCGCGAGATCGCGACGCTCGCCGAGCGCCTCCGCCTCGCCTTGCGCTCCCCGATCCGCATTGCCGGCCAGGAGGTCGTGCTCACCGGGTCCATCGGCATCGCCATCGACGACGGCACGGCGGAACGGGCCCGCGACCTGATGCGGTATGCGGAAACGGCCATGCATCGCGCCAAGCGCCTGGGCAGCGACCGGGCCGAGATCTATAGCCCGGACATGCAGAGCGAGCAGTCCGAGCGCGCCGATATCGAGGCCGATCTCGGCAAGGCGATCGAGGAGCGCCGCCTGACGTTGCTCTATCAGCCGATCGTCAACCTCTCGAACGACGAACTGGTCGGCTTCGAGGCGGTGGTGCGCTGGAAGCATCCGCGGCTCGGCGTCATCACGCCGTCCGAGCTGCTTGCCGGCTCCGATCGGGCCGAGTTGAGCACCCGCCTCACCGCGTTCGTCTTGCAGCGGGCGATTGCCGATCTCGCCCGCTGGCAGCAGGAGCTGCCGCGGCCCGAGCATCCGATGTTCGTCGTGGTCGGCCTGGGCAGCAGGCAGCTTCTGACCACCGAGCTGGTGCAGGAAGTCAAGCAGGTGAAGTCCCGGGTCGTGCTGCCGCCCGGCTGCCTGAAGCTGTCCGTGCCCGAGGCTGTCGTCATGGACAACCCCGAGCAGGCATCGCATGTGCTCGATCTGCTCCGCGACACCGGCGTCGAGCTGTGGATGGACGGTTTTGCCACCGGTTACAGCTCCCTGTCGTATCTGGGCCGCTTTCCGTTCGACACCTTCCGCATCGATCGCACGCTCGTCGAGTGGTCGGGCCAGGGTGAACGCGACGCGTCGCTCGTTCGTTCGATTGTCGCCGTCGCCCACGAACTCGGCCGGAAAGTCATGGGCCAGGGCGTCGAGGCGGCCGAGGACGCGGCGTTCCTGCGCGCCATCGGGTGTCAGTACGCCCAGGGCTTCCACTACGGCGAGCCGATGGGCGAGGACGAGACGCTGCGCCTCCTGCGCCTCATCCGGAAGTCGGAACGCCGGATGCGCCGCCGGGGCATGGT
>JBGSJD010000037.1:0-2564 GCA_041742195.1 Hyphomicrobiaceae bacterium | reverse complement strand
GCCGCGCTTTGCAGCGGCCCGGCGCGATTTCCGCGGCGAGGGAGCCCGATCGTAAACGAGGGACCGCGGCGCCTTGGCCTTCCTTCGCGTGGCGCGACGGGGCGCTGCCTCGTCATCCGCATCCACGTCCGACAGCGAGGCGACGATGATCGGGCGGGACGTGCGGAAGGTTTCCTTGTTCCAGTATTCGGGCGTGTCGGCCAGCGCCACCGTCGTCGGCATCGCGAACACGGACATCACGGCTGCGACGAGCACGGCCATCAGCCGCGCGCCTTCTGCTCGGCTCCACTTTCGATAGAGCATGAATTCACTCCCCTGCTCCTCGCCGCGCGGTCGTCGATCGAAACTCGAATGAGAGGGGGCACGCCCGCACGGCCATTCCCCAACAGGGGCCGGCAAGTAGCGGCGACGGTCCCGAATTGGCACGGGCAAGTGCGCGTATGGTTTACAGGGATGGTTAACGGGAAGGCTCGCCGGATCGCCGCTCGATCCGGGTAAACCCACGCAAATCAGAGGGTTAAAATGTGGCGCGCACGGAAAACGCCCGGGAGCAGGCTCCCGGGCGTCCGACATACCGAAGATGCTTGGGCCGGCGTCCTCAGTGGACGCTGGCGATTTCGAGTTCGCCGTCCATCGCGTGGCCCACGGCCGCCTGCCGGCTGTCCGTCAGTGCGATCGGGGTCCCGTCGGCGGCGTGCAGGGCGTAGAGGTCGATGCCGCGCGGCAGCCCCTTGATGCTCGGGAACATGCGGCGGGCTTCGGCGCTGGTCATCGCCCTGATGTATGCGACCTGACCGTCACCCAGACGCGCGAGTTCGATTTCGGTGATGAGAGAGTCCCGGGCTTCCATGGACCGGATGCGAGTCCGAGCCGAACGGCGAGCCGAGGCACGCGTCGCAACGGGGCGCTTCTTGGTCTTCTGCATGACGCCACTCCTTCCTGCCTGGCTGACCGAGGCACGAATGCAAGCACTTTGGCGGGACCCTTGACAGGCGCCGCTTCGCCGCTTGCCACTATGATCATTCGATTCTTACGAGCGCGCTGTGACAGAAACGGCTCACGATCAAGGTTTCTGCCGGCCGATCTCGATGCGCCGCACCATTCTGTCCGGCTCGTGGCGCACAAGATCCACCGTCAACAAGCCGTTTTCGAGATCAGCGGAGCGCACTTCGATGCCATCGGCGAGGACGAAAGTGCGCTGGAACTGGCGCGCTGCTATGCCGCGGTGCAGATACTCCCGCGAGCGGTCGTCCTCCTGCTTGCCGCGCACGACCAGCTGATTGTCCTCGACCAGCACCTCGAGCTGCTCCCGCCGGAAGCCGGCGACGGCGAGCACGATCCGGAGCGTCTCCGGGCCATTCTCGGAACGCGCCACGCGCTCGATGTTGTAGGGCGGATAGCCGTCCGCACCGCCCTTTCCAACGCGATCGATCAGACGCTCGATCTCTTCGAAGCCCAACAGCAGGGGGCTGGACATGAGTGTCATGCGAGTCATGCGGTGCAAAGCCCTTTGAGTAAGCGACCTTGTATCAACGCTGCCGCCGACCTTGACGGCGGCACGGCCCTCATCGAGGCACCGCTGCGTCTCAACTCATATGGGCCTCGCGCGCATCCCGATCAATCGGTCGGCGAAAATACTTCGGACACCGGCACGGCTCAGAACTCGGTTCAAGGCTTGGGTTGCATACGCTGCGCTGCATCGGTCATGAGGCGCGCCAGCTCCTGCGACTGCTCGGCGTAGACGCGCATCTGCTTCTGGGCGTAGCGGGACTGGATCTCCATGGCCTCGCGCGCGTCGCGGGCGCGGGCCAGCTCGGTGGCGAAGGAGAAGCTCGATTCGAGGTTCTCCTGGGCGTAGCGCATGGCCTTGCCCTGCACCTCGCGCGCGCCGTCGGCCATGGCACCCGACGATCTCGTCATCATGTCCTGGGCCTTGCGCGCCATGTCCAGGAACTGCGCGTAGGCCTGTCGGGCCTGCTCGACGTTGCGCTCGGCCAGCTCGCGCATCTGCGGCGGGATCTCGAAGGGAGGCGTTTCGGACATCAGATCGGTCTCCTCGACTGGGCGGCAAAGGGGCAAGCCTGTGCTCGTCCCGGCATCAGTTCGCCACCCGAATGCACAGATTAGCACAAGCCTTCGCCATGGCGAGTGGCTGCCGGGCGTCCCCGGCGAAGGCCTGGCAGGGCAGTGGACCGTCCTAGTGTCCCGATCGCAAAGTTCGTCTCATTCTTTGGCGGGCTCAAAACGAACTTTGCGATCAAAGGGACACTAGAAAAAACATTGGCTTAGTGTGGCGTTATGCTTGGAAGTCCGCTTTCAGTGGGTCCCGCAAGAATGAAGCGGACTTCCAAGCCGCCACACTAGCGCCGCATTCTAGAGAGGGGCATCGAAGCCCAGGGGAACCTCCATGCCCGACAACGAACGGCTCGCGCCGGAGCCGCTTGATCTCGGCCGACTCGCACACGAGTTGCGGACGCCACTCGCGGCGATCCAGTCGATGGCCGACGCGCTGGCCGGGGGCCATCTCGGGGGCGCGGGTGACGCGCGCCAGCACAGCTATCTGG